>JAEMSB010000130.1 GCA_016463045.1 Niveispirillum sp. | reverse complement strand
TGGGCAGGTCCAGCAGGGCAGGGGAGGGGACCCAGATGGCGGGGCCGCTGGCGTCGGGACCGAATTGCAGATGCCCGACCCGGTCGCCACCAGCCGCCGCGATATATTCGGGTGCGGCCAGGGGCACGTCGGGATAGGCCATGGCCAGGATGGCCTTGCCCCAGCCATCGGGGCTGGCATCATAAAAGGGCAGGGGCAGTTCGTGCGGCGGCACCGATTGACAGGCGCGTGTGCGCAAAGGCAGGCCGGAGGCTGCCAGGGGCGCGGCGTCGGGCCGGGCCAGCCAGTCGCGGTCATAGCGGAAGGTACCCAACCGGCCGCGTGCCCCTTCAAACCGGATCATTCCGGCCAGGACGGGGCCGTCAACGCTGTCGGCAAAGACATGCATGCCGGCCAGACGGCCCGACCCATCAACCGGCCAGGCGGCCGCCGCGCTGTCGCCCATGGATTTCCTCCATCTCTTCGCCCAGGGGATCGGCGGCCAGCAGGTCGGGCAGTCTTTCCAGATAGCCGAGTGCCGCCATCACCTTGACCAGCAGGCCGATATTCACCGTCTCCCGCCCCTGTTCCAGGGCGATATAGGTCTTGCGGGTCACGCCGGCCCGGTCGGCCAGCTCCGCCTGGGACAGGTTGCGCCGCAGCCGCGCCAGCCGCACGCGGCGGCCCAGCAGGTCCAACGCGTCGGCCTCCGGCGCGCTGAGCAGGACGGGGCGTTTCATCAATGCACCCTTTAAGGATCAAAAAACCGGATTTTGTACCTTAAAGGGGATAATATCGGGGTGCTGGCGGCGGGTCAACCCGGTGGGTGGGCGGCCCTATCATCCGGTCGCGGTCAGGGTTTCGTCGATCTGATCCAGAATTCGGCCCAGGACCGACAAATCCACCAGCATGTCGCGGTGCATGCTGGTCGTGGTGCGCATCTGGGCAGGGTAGTATCGTTCGAGGGAGGGTGATACGGCACCCCAATGGTGAATTTTCCTGTCCTCACACAGGCTGCTGAAGGTCGGCGTCATGAAGTCGTCAGGATAGAAGATGACGACATGAGTACCTGGCCGGGCCAGGGGAATGTGCGCCAGTCCGGCACCGACGGGTGACACGATAACGGATGCTTCCCGCAGGGCCGCTGCCTTCTCACGCAGGGACATCTGTTCGAAATGAACGACGCGGAACCCACGGGCCTGCAAGAAGCCTGTAATCTCATCCTCGTTCCGCATCCGCCGCCATGTGGCATTGGCGCGGGAAATGTAGAGGCGACCGCCCCCGCCGGCCCCGACCGGGCTTTCGTCGGGCACGAGGTCATAAAGCGATTGGGCGATCCAAGGCGCAGGCCGGACCGATGGGGGAATGACGTGATAGTCATAATCCTCCACATCGGCGCATATGATCAATCGATCCGCCTCAATATGATGGGTATTTGTGAAGAACACCTTGCTGCGTGGCACACCCAGGAGATCCAGTGCTTCCAGATGCCAATCATCGACAGCGCGGAAGATGATCTTGTCGATTTCACTGAATGGTATGCCAGCCCACGACAACATGCGGACCCGCGGGATGCTTTCCAGAAGCCAATGGAAAACCGCATTCCCCCAGGCATTGGGGATGACAGCGACTGTGCCTTCCATTCGAACAGGTGGGGGCAGGCCCGTGCTGTGACAGGCCATTAAAGGACCGTCATTGCGACAGAAATCGACCGCGTAGGAACCGTCCCTGGCAAACACTGCATAGCCGAGAGGCCCGATGGCACAGCGGCCCTGCTCCAGCACAGCAACAAAGGGGGATTTTTCCGATTGCGGCTTCCCCACCGGCGCGAAGGGGGGAGGGGCAGGCAGCACGGTCACGCCCCGATGACCGGCGTCGGCGTCGTGAACACTGAAAGTCGGACCATCGGATGCAAACGCATCGCGTCCCAAGAGCGGGACCAGGCTGCCGGCCTGGCATATCTTCGCTTCATAGAGATGGCCAAGCGACGCCAGCACCTGGGCAACCTTGCCGCGACCTGTGTCGTACAGAGGATTTTGCCGCAACTCGTCCATCGACAAGGCCAGTACCGCCTCCAGATGCGCGGCGGGCAAGGCCTCACGGGGTTCGCCCTGATCGACGAATGCGGGTATTTTGATCGCGTCTTTCACCTGCGGCCCTGCTTCATTTTCTTACCCGGGGTTGGCATCGGCCGGATGCACCGGTTCCATGTCCATGATCGGCTGGCCGAACATGACCTTGGGCAAGGCTTTGACCATTGGTGCAATCATCACCTGCAACAGGGCCGGCGCATGGGGTTCCTGCCACAGCCATTCCAGCGCCTCTGCCACCGCGTCGGGCGTGTCCACGCTGCGCGCGGGAATGCCGTAAGCAGTGGCAACCGCCGCAAAATCAGGGGCGCTGTAGCCGATGACGGTGGATTGGAAGCGGCTGTCGAAATAGCTTTCCTGAAACTGCCGCACCATGCCATGGCAGCCATTATTCATGATGATCATTTTGATCGGCAGCCCATTTCGGCGAACCGTCTGCAGCTCCTGAATATTGGTCTGGAAGCCGCCGTCACCGGCAATCACCACCACAGGCCTTGGCGCCAGCGCGAAGGCAGCGCCGATGGCCGCCGGCAGGGCGAACCCCATGGCCCCCATCCCGCCGGACGTGATGAAATGCTGATCCTGGGTGAGGTCCAGCGACTGTGCCGCCCACATCTGGTGCTGCCCGACATCGACGGCATAGGCCCCCGCCGCCGCTGATACGGCGGAAAGCTGATGCATGAAGATATTCGGATGGATGCCTTCCACCTGCTGTTCGGCGGTGTCGGGCCATCGGCATTTCAACTGCCGCAGCCGATCCTGCCATTCGGCACGGTCGGGCAGGCCTGCATGTCCGGCGCGCCGTAGCCCATCTTCCAGAAAGGCCGGCAGATCGGCCAGGATGGGGATGCAGCCGCTGACGCGGTTATTGATCTCCCCCGCCTCGCAATCGACATGCACGATCGTCCGCCCCGCAGCGAAAAGATCGGTCCGCGAGCCCGTCTGGCGAACATCCAGGCGGCTTCCCAGAACAACCAGAAGGTCGCATTCACCGATGGCGAGATTGGCAAACCGGTTGCCATAGGTACCCAGCAGGCCGACGCGCAGGGGATGGGCCGCCGGCAAAACATCCGCCGCCATCAGCGAATGCACCACCGGCGTATTCGTGGCCTCGGCAAAGCGGCGCAGCAAGCTGCGGGCACGGGCCGCGCGGATACCACCACCGATCAGCAGCAGCGGGCGTTGCGCCCTTGCCAGATGGTCAAGCACGGGCGTGGCGTCCGCCGGCACCGGTGTCCCCGCTGGCACTTCATAATCGGCTTGCGGGATTTCCGCGCGCTGCACATCCATGGGAATATCAACCAGGACCGGCCCTGGCCGCCCTTCCACGGCAAGGGCGAAGGCACGCTTCAACAGGGCCGGCACCTCCGCCGGACTTTCGGCAATCCAGGCGGCCTTGACCAGGGGTCTGGCGGCGGAAACGATATCCGTCTCCTGAAAGCCGAGCTGGCGGATCGCCCGGTCACCTTTCAGCTCGCTACGGTTCACCTGCCCCGTGATGAACACGGCGGGGGAACTGTCGAAATAGCAGCTGCCGATCCCGGTCAGCAGATTGACGGCGCCCGGCCCGCTGGTGGCCAATGCCACGCCGGGAACCCCGGTAACGCGGCCTTCGGCATCGGCGGCGAAGGAAGCGGCCTGTTCATGATGGACGCTGACAATGCGGATCCTGCCGGCCCGGCTCAGCGCATCGAGAAGATGCGTGATCATGCCGCCGGACATCTCATAGACGCGGCGCACATTCTGCTGCGCCAGGAATTCCGCGATCCAGTCGACTAGTTTCATCATCTTCCCCAAATGTCCCGCATCTGGCCGGAGCGGTTTCGCGGAAGTGGGATCACGAGGCGTTATCCCGATACCACTTGACCGTTTGCATCAGACCGGTGTCAAGGCCGGTCTGCGGTTGCCAACCCGTGGCACCGGACAGCGCCGCGATATCGGCTTTCAGATTGACCACCGGGCCGTCCGGGTCGGCCATCTCCCCCAGGCCCAGGGCAAGCTGCGGATCGATGAGATCACGCACCATCCTGGCAATGTCGCCTATCCGGTGCGGCTGTCCGCTGCCCAGATCGAAGGTGCCGGCGGCGCCGGTTTCAATCACGGCCAACACGGCGCGGGCCACATCCTCGAAATACAGGTAATCCCAGGATTGCTGCCCCGATGTCATGGCCATCCGCCCGCCCTGCAACAGGCTGGTGATCAGTTTGGGCAGCAGGAAGCCCGGATTGTCGCGGGGGCCATAGGATGCGAACAGGCGCAACCAGGTGAAGCGAACGCCCAGCGTGGCGGCCACCCGTTCCGCAATGACCCCGGTTGACAGTTTCACGGCACCATAGACGGTTTCCGGCAGGACCGGCGCATCCCCGCCGGATGGTCCGGTACGCCGTCCATATTCCGCCTGCGACCCGAAGCCGATGAAATGTCTGGCACCGGCGGCGGCGGTCAGTTCCAGCAGGGCCAGGGTGCCGGTCAGATTGCGCAGCTGTGACGGGGCGTTCCGGCTGCCCGATGTCACCCCGTCCCAGGCCAGATGCACAACCGTATCAGCGGCAAACCGGTGGATATCCGCCTGTATGGCGGCAAGATTGTCCATATCGCCCCGGATCACCACCGCCTGATCCAACCGGCCCGCCAGCCGCCAGGCGGCGGCAGGGTCGCGCAGCAAGGCCGCCACGGTCCAGCCGCGCGACAGCAACCGGTCCAGGATCGCCCCGCCATTGGCCCCGCTGGCACCGGTGATCAGGACACGCCGCATGGGCCATCGCTCCGCAGGGTCAGGATTGGCGCGGGTTGGTGCAGAAGCCTGCAATCATGTCGGCCATATAATCAATCATCTCCGGTCGCAGGCCCGGATAGACACCAACCCAGAATACCTGATGCATGGTGAAGTCGGTCTGTGCCAGATCACCGATGACGCGGCGCGGAATGTCGGCATAGGCCGGCTGCCGCAGCAGGTTGCCGCCGAACAGCAGGCGTGTGCCGATACGATGCCGGTCAAGATGGCGGACAAGGTCGTTGCGGCTGAACGGTGCATCGGCCCGCACGGCAATGGGGAAACCGAACCAGGAGGGATCTGACCCCGGCGTTGCCTCCGGCAGGATCAGAAACTCATCCAGCCCCTGCAGGCGCTGCGTCAGATGTGCGAAGTTCTGTTTGCGGGCCGCGATGAAGCCTTCCAGCTTGCCCAGCTGCGCGATGCCGATGGCGGCCTGCATATCGGTGACCTTCAGATTATAGCCGATATGCGAGTACGTGTATTTGTGATCGAAGCCATGCGGCAGCTCGCCGAACTGGCAGTCAAAGCGCTTGCCGCAGGTATTGTCCCGGCCCGGCTCGCAATAGCAGTCGCGGCCCCAGTCGCGCATGGATTCCGCAATGCGCTTCAGCTTGGACCGGCTGGTCAGCACGGCCCCGCCTTCGCCCATGGTGATGTGGTGCGCGGGGTAGAAGCTGACGGTGGCGATATCGCCGAAGGTGCCGACCGGCTGTCCCCCAAACGTCGCCCCCAGCGCATCACAGCAATCCTCGACCAGATAAAGGTCATGCTTCTTCGCGAAGGAGGCGACGGTGCCAACATCGAACGGGTTGCCCAGCGTATGGGCGATCATGATGGCGCGGGTACGGCTGCTCAGTGCCGCTTCCAGCTGTGAGACATCGATATTGTAGGTCGGGACCGAGACATCCACAAAGACCGGGATCAGCCCGTTCTGAAGAATGGGGTTCAAGGTGGTGGGGAAGCCCGCCGCCACCGTGATCACCTCATCACCGGGCACCAGGCGCCGATCCTTCAGCATCGGGGATGTCAGGCTGCTCAGCGCCACCAGATTGGCGGAGGAGCCGGAATTGACCAGCAGGGCGAAATTATGCCCGGTGACCTTGGCAAATTCCCGTTCGAACCGGTTCGCGAAGGGGCCGGCGGTCAGCCAGAAATCCAGCGAGCTGTCGACCAGGGCCGTCACATCCGCGCCATCGAAAACGCGCCCCGACACGGGCACGGGCGTCTCGCCCGGCACGAAGGGCTTCTGTGCGAAAGCCAGCTTCGTATATTCCTGGACGAGCGTGAGGATGTTTTCCCTCAATGCCTCGGCGGACGGCATCATCTTTATCCTTGGCTGGAGAAGGGTAGGGGGCACTAGTGCCGATAGGCGTCAATCTGTGCGGCCATGATGGGGCGCGGATCCCCGGTCGCGGCATGGGCGCGATACCATTCCACGGTATGGCCCACGGTAGCCGCCAGATCCCATTTGGGAACCCAGCCCAGCAGCGCGCGGGCGCGTGAGCAGTCCAGCTTCAGGAAGGCTGCCTCGTGGGGATGGCTGCGCCCATCACGCTGCCATGCCGCCTGCGGCCCCCAGGCGGCACAGAGAAGCCCGACCAGGGCTTCCACGGGCTGTGCATTGCCCTCATCCGGGCCGAAATTCCAGGCCGTGGCGAAAGCGGGTCCGTCATTATACAGGCGTTCTGCCAGCCGCATATAGCCGGCCAGTGGCTCCAGCACATGCTGCCAGGGCCGGATGGCATCGGGATAGCGGATCAGTGGCTTCTGCCCTGCCAGCAGGGCGCGGATGACATCCGGGACGATCCTGTCCGTGGCCCAGTCGCCGCCGCCGATGACATTGCCCGCCCGCACCGTCGCCAGCGCCACCCGATGTTCCGCATGGGTCGAGATGTTGAAATAGGCATTGCGGTAGGACGCGGTCACCAGTTCCGCGCAGCCCTTGCTGCTGGAATAGGGATCATATCCGCCCAACGGGTCGTTTTCACGGTAGCCCCAGTGCCATTCCCGGTTTTCGTAGCATTTATCGCTGGTGACCACGATGACGGCCCGCACCGATGGCGACCGGCGGACCGCATCCAGCAGGTGTATCGTCCCCATGACATTTGTCGCATAGGTTCCGACCGGGTCCAGATAGGATTCCCGGACCAGTGACTGCGCCGCCATGTGAATGATGATTTCCGGCTGTGCCCGGTCCATGGCCGCCGCCAGGGCCGGCATGTCCCGTACATCGCCTTCCACATGATCGACCAGCTGATGCAGCCGGGCATCGGTGAAGATGCTGGGGGTCATCATGGGGGGCGGCAGCGCATACCCTGTCACCTGCGCCCCCAGGCGGTTTAACCAGAAAGCCAGCCAGCTTCCCTTGAAACCGGTATGGCCGGTCAGGAAGACCCGGCGTCCTGACCAGAAGCCATCAGGCATTGCAGTTCCCGCCTACCATATCTTCCAGGGCGCAGACCCGGAGGCCCAGAGTTCCTCCAGATAAGTCATGTCGCGCAGCGTGTCCATAGGTTGCCAGAACCCGTAATGTTTGCGGGCGCGCAACTGCCCCTCGGCGGCGATGCGCTGCAGGGGCGCCAGTTCCCACGGCACCTCGTCACCCTCCACATAATCCAGGGCCGCAGGGTTGATCACGAAGAAGCCGCCATTGATCCAGCTGCCATCACCCGTGGGCTTTTCCTGAAAGCGGACGACCTTGTCGCCATCGGTTTCCAGCGCCCCAAAACGGCCCGGCGGGCGCGTCGCGGTCAGGGTTACCAGGGCGCCATGCGCTTTGTGGAAGTCAATGGTGCTGGCAACGTCGATATCACCGACCCCATCGCCATAGGTCATGCAGAAATCATCATCACCCAGATAGTCACGAACACGCTTCAACCGGCCACCAGTTTGCGTATGTTCACCCGTATCGACCAAGGTGATTTTCCAGGGTTCCGACATATTCTCATGCACATGCATGGTGTTCTTTTCCATATCGAACGTCACGGTCGACATGTGCAGCGCGTAATTGGAAAAATATTCCTTGATCACATATCCCCTGTATCCAAGGCAGATGATGAATTCCTTGATGCCATGGGACAGGTAGATTTTCATGATATGCCAGAGAATGGGACGTCCCCCGATCTCCACCATCGGCTTGGGCTTTGAGATCGTCTCCTCGCGCAGACGCACCCCCAATCCCCCGGCAAGGATCACAACTTTCATGGAACGCCCCACAAATCGAACCAGCCCAGCCTCATGCTGATTGCCCGCGTAGCATGAAACGATTCAAGTAAGTAATTCATATTGATGGAAAATTTTCAAGATTTTTGACCGGCGGCCACCGGTTTAATCATTGGAGCAAATAGATCACTGAATGCAGGCGCAGGATTTCAGCCAGATTTTCTCAACCCATCCGGCGTGCGACTGTTGCCAGTCCGGAGGAACAGGCCGGCCCCAGAGCCGCCCGCATGCACCAGAAGGGCCGGATGCCGCCGCCATAATCCGGCGCCGTTCCGCCAAACTCACGGGCGAGTAGAGTGCTCTCCCATGGCAGCCTCCATTGCTAACCATCTGATTATAAAAAAGAGTCGCACTTCAAAATAGAACCTACCCCGCCTACAGTCAAAAAATTGATAATTTATGTTATGGAAATTCGACTACCGGCCGAGTTGGGGCTTTTATTCCTATCTTGACTCAGTTCGATCAACAACCAATACGTGTTTTTTTCTGCAGATACCTTTTGGCGGCCACATTAGCCCTCCGCAGAAAGCCCGCTTGACGGACGACGAAAATCCGACTATACTCCCATACGTGAGGTAGGATGTGGTTTCATCATTTAGTTATGTTTTTAATCGGCATTGTTATAACGTTCGTCGCAGTCCTGTTTTTGTATTTGTTTTTGGCGTCGCACCATGCCCTGGTCGTCGACAGGACAGAGGTTCCTCGTTGGACAGCACAACAAGCTACGACATTCCCCCATTCAGCTTGTGAGACTCCCCAAGGATGTTTCGGTCTTAACAGCAGAAGCCCTTCACGTAATCCTTAAGTTTCAAGGGTTAATCCGTGTCCGCTGCGCCACTTCTGCACAACTGAAACTGACAGCTCAACGCCTTGCCAGCCGTTACCCTGGCAAGGCGTTGAGCTTTACATATTTAGGAAGCACTGCAAGTGCTTTAATCTATTCAAAACATTCCTTAAATAGCTGCCAACTCTGACAAGAATGGCAAATACCTGCTGTTTCGGCACAATAGGAATAATGCCTCTCTCCAACGGGTTCTGTCTCAGCTATTCTGTCATTGCAATCCTAATATGCCCAAAAAACGGCGCGCCCTGGTTTGGCACATCAACTCTACTTATTGGTGTGTTCTCTGCCCTTTCTCTTTGTGAGAATCACAGCTTACAATAGGATATAAGTCCTACATCAGCGCTTCAACCTTCCCCATACCGGATCACCGGGTCTAAAATTTCCAAGGGTAAAGTGATCTCGATTACGTTCGCTCTCAACGAAAGTTCTCCCTGAACGTCGCTTGCTCCCCAAGCCAAGCATGCGCCCGCGCGCCTCGAACAGTTTGAACCGCTCCGAGTTTGCCGGAGGCTTGACTTCAATGGTTACGCGGCCATGGC
>JAEMSB010000620.1 GCA_016463045.1 Niveispirillum sp. | reverse complement strand
CGCTGATACCGCGCGGCGGTCGCCCGCCGCGCGGTATCTGCGAGGGATCAAGGCCGGTAAAGGCCCTGGTCCTGCTTACTTGATCTTCGGCAGGGTTTCGAACTGGTGGAACGGCGGCGGGGAGGACAGGGTCCATTCCAGCGTCGTGCCACCGGTCTGCCAATAGTCACCTTCGACCTTGCGACCGAACAGCTGCGTGTAGATGGCCATCACACAGAAGAACACGGTCGAACCGAAGGAGATGTAGGCGCCGTAGGAGGAGATCATGTTCCAGAAGTGCAGCGCATCCGGATAGTCGGGCATACGGCGAGCCATGCCGGCCAGGCCCAGGAAGTGCTGCGGGAAGAAGATCATGTTGACGCCGACGAAGGTCGTCCAGAAGTGCAGGTGACCCGCCCATTCCGGATGCTGACGGCCCGACATCTTACCAACCCAGTAATAGTAGCCGGCGAAGATCGCGAACACGGCACCCAGCGACAGCACATAGTGGAAGTGCGCCACCACATAATAGGTGTCGTGCATGGCGATATCCATGCCGCCATTGGCCAGCACCACACCCGTGACGCCACCGATGGTGAACAGGAAGATGAAGCCGATCGCCCAGACCATCGGCACCTTGAACTCAATGGAACCGCCCCACATGGTGGCGATCCAGGAGAAGATCTTCACGCCCGTCGGGACAGCGATGATCATGGTGGCGGCGGTGAAGTAGGCGCGGGTATCGACCGACAGGCCGACCGTGAACATGTGGTGAGCCCACACGATGAAGCCGACGACGCCGATGGCGACCATGGCATAGGCCATGCCCAGGTAACCGAACACCGGCTTCTTGGAGAAGGTCGAGATGATGTGGGAGATGATGCCGAATGCCGGCAGGATCATGATGTACACTTCGGGGTGACCGAAGAACCAGAACAGGTGCTGGAACAGGATCGGGTCACCACCGCCGGCCGGATTGAAGAAATCCGTGCCGAAATTACGGTCAGTCAGCAGCATGGTGATGGCACCGCCCAGGACGGGCACGGCCAGCAGCAGCAGGAACGCGGTCACCAGCATGGCCCAGACGAACAGCGGCATCTTGTGCAGCGTCATGCCCGGGGCGCGCATGTTGAAGATGGTGGTGATGAAGTTCACCGCACCCAGGATCGACGACGCACCGGCCAGATGCAGGGCGAAGATCGCCATGTCGACCGACGGGCCGCTATGGCCGTACTCCGAAGAGGAGAGCGGCGGATAGACGGTCCAGCCCGTACCGGCACCGGGGCCGACAAAGGCGGAACCCAGCAGCAGCAGGAAGGCCGGAACGATCAGCCAGAAGCTGATATTGTTCAGGCGTGGGAAGGCCATGTCCGGCGCGCCGACCATCAGCGGGACGAACCAGTTGCCGAAACCGCCGATCAAGGCGGGCATAACCACGAAGAACACCATGATCAGACCGTGGGCCGTGATGAACACGTTCCACTGCTGGCCGGTGTCGGCGCCGAACGCCATCATGTACTGGATGCCCGGATCCTGCAGCTCAAGGCGCATGATCACGGAGAACAGGCCGCCAATGAGGCCTGCCAGCACCGAGAAATACAGATAAAGCGTGCCGATATCCTTGTGGTTCGTCGAGAACAACCAGCGCTTCACAAAGCCAGGCTTGTGATCGTGGTGATCGTGGGCGTGCGCCCCGGTGACAGCACCCATGGTATTACCCTCTCTTCCGAACCGTTACTGCGCGGTCGCTTCAGCGACCTGACGCGGCGCGGAGCCATTGCTGTTAAAGGCCTGCTTCTGCTGGCCCAGCCATTCCTGGAAGCGCTCCTTGGACACAGCCTCGACGGCGATCGGCATATAGCCATGGCCGGTGCCGCAGATTTCGGAGCACTGTCCGTAATACACACCCTCGCGGGTGACGTTGAACCAGGTCTCGTTCAGGCGGCCCGGCATCGCGTCCTTTTTCACGCCCAGAGCGGGAATGGCGAAGGAGTGGATGACGTCGGCGCCCGTGACCAGGACCCGCACATCAACGCCGACCGGCACGATGATACGGTTGTCAACTTCCAGCAGGCGCAGCTGGCCCGGCTGGATTTCATTTTCGGGGATCATCCGCGACTCGAAGGCCAGGCCTTCATGGTCGGGATATTCAAAGCTCCAGTACCACTGATGGCCCGTGATCTTGACCGTCAGCTCCGGATTCGGTGCCTTGTCCATATAGTACAGGACGCGGAAGGACGGGATGGCGATCAGCAGCAGGATCAGAACGGGGATACCCGTCCAGGCCACTTCCAGCCAGGTGTGGTGCGTCGTGGTCGACGGCACCGGATTCGCCTTCTTGTTGAAGCGGATCATCACATAGAGCAGCAGCAGGGTGACGAACACGGCGATAGCGATGATCGTCCACAGCAGGATGTTGTGGAAATCATGCAGCCGCTCCATCACGGGCGAAGCCGCTTCCTGAAAGCCCAATTGCTTAGGCTGCGGCGCACCGACGGCCTTGGCCGCCTCCTGCGCCAAGGCCGAGCCCCCGACCATCGCGCTGAAATACAGGGCCGTCACAGCGGCGCCGATCTTGCTTACAGACATCCCTTACCACTCTCGTCGTTGCCGGAGGT
>JAEMSB010000129.1:547-9478 GCA_016463045.1 Niveispirillum sp. | reverse complement strand
GTAGTAAATGGTTAGAAATAAGTCTTACGACGGATTATCCGTACCGGCCCCGAGCGTCATGGCCGTCTTGGCCACCGGGCTCGAGAGCGTGATTGTCTGCCCGTCGTCCTGAGGGTTGAGCGTGAGCAGATTTCCGCCCTGATCCTTGAAGACGAGGATGTGGGCCGCCTCCGGCAGCGGCAGCCAACTTTCGCTGGACGCCCAGCTGCCGTCCGCACGCAGATAGAACTGGTCGGAATTCCGCAGGACGCTCATCTCGATCCGTCCGGGTACGGCCCGCTGGTCGTGGATGCGGGCGATGGCGTGGCCCGGGCCGCGCTCGGCGTCATACACAAGGTCGATGCGCAAAGGCATGGCTTAGTCTCCCGCTTGGGTCGTGTCCGTCCCGGCGATTCGGCGCAGAATGGCGCCGATCCGTTCATTCTGCTCGGGCGTGAACTCGCTGCCGACCAGATGGCCCGCATTGTTGATGGCCGTTTCCGTGAAAGCCTCCAGCCAGGATCGGATATAGCGCTCGCTGAAGCCCGCGGTCTCCTGGTCCAGGACTGGCAGTCCCGTCACAGGAGGGGGGGAAGCGAAAAGGTACTTGGCCCCGGACTTGCGCTCCAGCCAGTCGACATATTCGTTGATCACCGCACAGGCCGTGCGTACCTGCCGGTCGGCAAGCCGGTTGCGGGTGCCCCCCGCCTGCCGCTCCGCTTCGTCCAGGGCACGGGTCAGAGTCTCCTCTAGCCGGATACGCACGGCACTGGTCACCAGCTCCTCGGTGAGCTTGTGCATGATATCTGCCGAGAGGCCGGCATAGGCCAACACCCCCTGGCTGTCGGGCAGCCCGCGCAGCTGCTTGATCCAGGCGGTCATTGCCGCCTTGGCGAAGCGCGAGGCGCGGTTGGCCACCGGGGCGGCCCCGGTACGGGGTGCCATGCTGATCAGGCCGCGGCGGGGGGCGGGGGTTGTGGGGTCCGCCTCATCCTCCGCGCGGATATAGATGGTGCGCAGATGGTCGGGGTTGGGCTGCAAGTAATGCAGTAGCTCCCCGAAATAGGAGGCCTGGTCCGCCAGCGAGCCAGTGATCCGTTCCGCGATCAGGCGTTTGGCGACCACGGCGTCGGCACCGTCGGCGCGGTAGTAGCGGCCCAGCCGTGTCTTCACCAAATCGTGACGGACCTGCCTTACCTGCTCGTCTATACGTTCAAGCTTGATCTCCAGCCGGGCCACCTGGCGCAGATAATCGGCCAGCCAAGCCATGCCGCCGTCATTGTCGCGCAGCATGGCGTCCCACGTGGTGCCCGCGTCCCGGATATGGCGGATGGTGCGATCACTGGTCAGTAGCGTCTGCCGCAGATTGGCCAGCGCCTGCTGACGGACCGGCAGGATGCCCGACTCCCGCCGCCTCGCATCGGTATTGATGAAGGCGCCGGCCATGCCGGGACGGCGAACCATGAACAGGTTATCGAAGGGCCGGCCGGCGGCCCAGTCATTCACCCATCCCTCACCTTCGAACCGTTCCAGCAGGACCTGGACGATCAAATTGTCCCAGCCGATGCGCAGCATGTCGATGGGCTTGTCCAACTCGCCGGCGATGCGTTTGTCGAACTTGGTGACGGCCCAGATAAGGCCCGGCTGGCGGCGGCTGCGCAGTTCCGGCGTCTCGCCTTGGGTCAGCCGAATCCAGCTGGACAAGGCGTCCGCGACCTCCGTGACGTTGATCTGTTCGTCGCTGGGGGTGCAGAAGATCAGGACATTCATCTCCTGATCGCTGGTGTAGCGCTCGAACAGATAGGCGACCTTGCCGCGCAGCAGCAATTCGCCCAACGGGTCGCGGCTTTGCAGTTTGTTGCGCGCGTCCTCCAGACTTTCCACCTTCAGCCGCGCCCGATAGCCGGGAAAATCCAGCAGATCGACTTGATCCAGGCCCTGCTGCCGGGGCGGGTCGGCCAGTTCGAAATACATTTCCGCCGACAGGGCCGCCAGCATTGACCGGGGCAGATCCGATGGAGTGCCATTGACGCCGTCGGTGCCGCCGGGCAGCACCGTCAGCCGATCATGGTCGTCCTGACCGATGCGGAACATGATGTCGACATTGACGATATTGTTGGCCTGCGTCAGCGTACCGTCCTTTTCCTGGACGATGGCCGACAGCGGTGCGAACACGCGTTCGGCATGGCCGACCCGTTCCAGCCCCGCTCGCAGCTTCACATAGGTATCGATCAGGTCGGGAATGCGTCCGAACAGGGGGGCGAAAAGCTGGCCCCGGTCCCGGGCCGACAGGTAGGGGGCGAGCGTGATGGCCGTGGGCCAGAAATCGCCCTGTAAAGGCTCCATCCGCACCGGGAAGCGCTTCACGAAATAATCCATAACGTCCAGGACGTCATCTTCCGTCAGCCCCGGCACTGGCGTCGGCTGGCGGCGGGCCTGCAGGGTCTTCAATTCGG
Organism: Niveispirillum sp.; assembly: GCA_016463045.1. Lineage (GTDB taxonomy): Bacteria > Pseudomonadota > Alphaproteobacteria > Azospirillales > Azospirillaceae > Niveispirillum. The sequence continues at coordinate 7,043 of JAEMSB010000129.1, read as the reverse complement.
CATGGATGGTGGCCGGATCGGTATCCAGCTTCACCTTCTTCTCATCGAAATCGCAGAAGAAGCTGTTGCCCAGGATTTTGATCAGGTCAGCTTCGGACAGCAGCTTCAGTTCGACCGGATATCCCGCCGGCACGGTGCGGGTGCGGCGGGAGAAGCGGGTGACCAGGCCCGTCGCTTCTTTGCCGCCCCCCGGCGGATTGACATGGTCGATGAAGTTCAGCCGGCGACCGTCCATGCGGGTTTCCAGTTCGCCATTGTCGCCGCTGGCCAGTGCGGAAATCAGATAGGACTTACCGGCCTGGGACAGGCCGAAGAACCCGACCGACATGGGGCGCCTTGCAGCGGCCCCCAGGCGGCGCAGCAGGTTGCGGTGGCGGCGTAATTGCTCCACCAGCCCGTCGGCATCACGGTCCAGCCGCTCGACCCCCGGGCGGACATCGGTGATCCAGCCAATGGCATGGCCGATGCCATCGCTGATTGCATCGGCGCGCTGGGCCAGGTGTTCAGATGAAACGGTCACGGTTTCGCTCCCTCTCTCAGCGCACAATGCTGCCGGTGTCCAGCCAGTAGCTGTTCTCTTCCAGGCCAACGGCGTTCAGTGTCATCAACCGCACGCGTAGGGCGCCGATCGACAGGGCCCCGCCGTTCGAATTCTCGACCTGGGCTACCTGCAGGCTCTCGATAGGTTTGGTCACACGCTTCAGGCGCACACGCAGGACGGTGCCGTTCAGGGAACCACGGTCCAGCGCCTGCCGGGCCCGGTTGCGCCCGTCGCTGTCATCGGGGCTGAACTCCACACGGTAAAGCGGGCTGGCGCCCCATCGCGGACTGCTCAGCTGGCGGAAGCCCAGTGTGATGGGGCCGCGCATCTCGAACCAGGCATCCTCATCCAGGGTGTAGGTTTCGTCGTCCAGATCCACGTCGCGGTAATAGACGTCCTCGTCCTTGATCGTCATGTTGCGATCCACCATGCCGATATGGCGGACCGTGGAGGCGATCTTCAGGTTCTGGGCTTGGAAGTAGAAGTTCGGCAGACGCCGTTCGCGACACAGCAGGCACAAGGTGGCCCCCACCACGGCAGTGGTCTTGGGGTCGGTAATGCGATGTTGGCTGCTGAACGGGTACCAGTCGCCTGTGCGGTAGTCGTGCAGCGGCAGGATGCGGTCCGGCGGCAGGGGCAGCAGGGTCCGGAACACGGACTTGATCCCGGGCATGCGGCTGGGTCGCCCGCTCAGCAGCAGCCAGTCGCAATCATACAGGTTTGCTACCTCGCACAGGGCCCGGATGGTCTTGCAGATCTCCATGTCGTCCTGCATGAACAATTCATGCAGCTCGCGCAGCTTGAAGGGGATGCGTACGGACAGAAGGTCGAAATCGGCCACCCGCGACACCAGCCGCACGCCGCGCCGCACATGGTCGCGCACTGCCCTGAACGGTTCCTCATCCGTGATCAGCAGCAGGTCGCGGATACTGTGCGTTTCATCCTTCGCGGGTTCGCGGGTGTTGTAATTCTCATAGGCCTTCAGCATCAGAAGGGCCAATGGATAGAGGATCTGCAAGGTCAGCTGCTGGCGCAGCACCTTTTCCTGCACATCTGCCGCCTCCGCCCCCATTAGGCGGGAGATCACGGGGCCGGGATCGGCCACCGATGCCTCCGATAAAGCGGTTTCGAAGGCGGGAACGATGAAGCGGTTAATCACCTCCAGGACGATGTCGTCCCCCGCCACTTTGAAGCCATCGCGGAATACCTGCCGTGGCTCAATGAAGACATTGGCCCCGCGCCCCTGGTCCAGCGAGAAGTCGGTGATGACCAGATCGGTCGTACCGCCACCGATATCGATGGAGGCGACACGCAGGCTTCGGGCCGGGCTGTTGTCGCCGGGGCGGGCTTTGCGGGCCACCTGGAAGAAATCCTCCGGCCGACCGCCAAAATGGTTGATGATCTCGCTATAGAGCCAGACCACCTGAGCGCAGGTGGCCTCGTCCCACTGTATGACGATCTTGGGCAGGGGGGGATAGGCTTCCGGATCGGGTTCGCCGAAGCGCGGTTCCGCATCCATGGGATGCCAGCCCATGGACTTCCAGACCAGGGCGATGGCCTGGCGCACGCATTCCTCGAAAATCTGTCGTTCCGGCTTGGGCATGGATGGCGGCACCGACAGGATGACCGAGTTCAGGTGCCGCGGCGAGTGCGACTGGCGCTGTTTCATGCGCTGGCCGGGGCTGTTCATCTGGATCAGCGCCTGTGCCAGCACTTCGGCCAACATGAAGGTCATCAGCGATGACCTCGTGTAGCTGGGCTGGAAGACGGGCAGATCGTCCGGATTCTGGTAGAGGGCAGCACCCAGGTCGTTAATCAGGTCGGAGAAAGGGGTGGCGGTCGCCAGCGGCTCGGCTTCGGATTTGTTGAACGCCTCGTTGAAGCGCCAACCCTGGCCATAGCGTTCCTTGTCCCACAAATAGCGCTTCGGGCTGGATAGGCCGGTTGAGCCTTCCGTGCCCCGGCGCCGTGAGGCCAGCCGTGCGGCCTCCGGTCCGACACGGGCAATGGTCGGCCACAGGAAACTATTACGGCCACTCTGACAGGAATAATCTACCTTGCCGAACACGGCCTGTGCGAATTCCAGCCGGCTTTCGAAGGGTTCGTCATAAGTCAAGTGGGGCTGGGACAGGTCACGCAATTGTAAGACATAGCGGTCGCGTAGGCCGTCCTGCTCCATCGGGTGGTTTTCCACCATGATGCCCACGGTGCGGCTGTTGCCGACATCCAGGGCCAGATCGACCAGGATCGGCTCGCCCAACTGATCAAGCCCGTTGGACAACAGGTCGAAGATGGGAACCTGCCGGTCGTGCGCGCGGTCGGTGCCGCGCAGGCTGTTACCCAGCACCCACAGCCAGTTCAAGTAATGCTGCTGATGCTTGCGTTCCTTGTCACGCTCATCGGTAATGGATTCCGGATCAAGGCGCAGGCGGGCCTGGGCCAGTTCCGTGAAGATGTCGGCCAGCCAGCCTTCCACCCAGGGCAGCTCAATGAACGGTACGGGGTCATATCCACGCCAGGCCAGCGCGTATTTGGCCCCGCCCTGGCGGACCTCATCCATGGTGGGGCTGAGATAGGCAGCGCCGGGCTGCAGATAGTCGTCGGCACTGGTATCGAAGGCGATAACCAAGCGGTGCGTGTGGTTCTCCTCGTCCTCACCCGGCTTTAAGGGCACCAACCGCCCGCGTGCCCAATTAGTGGGGCCGGTATCGAAGCGCCGGCTTCCATGCAGCCGCAGGACCGGCAGTGGCAGCCAGATATCGGCCAGCAGGTCCAACGATGTGCGCACGTCCTGTTCATATTCCGCCCGGGCCTTGCGCTTGGTCTCGGGGTCCAGATAGTCCCCCTCTCTCTCGTCCAGCCGGACAAGGGACGCCTGGCTCAGCGTTCGGGCGAAGCCGCCGGGTGTCATGGCCTTGACGTTCAGCGTCAGTCCGAAATCCACGAACTGGATGCCGCTGCGCGCGATCAGGGAAATTTCTTCGTCAAATCCGATCAGCCGGGGAAGGGTCATGTCGCTGCCTCGAACAATATGTTTGGTCCGTTCATTTCACTACATCGACTTGGAACCGGGATCCTGAACCGTGCAGTCCCTGGCACTCGGCCTTGCCGCCGGCACCCGGCACGCATTCGACAGTGGACGGGTCGAAGCTTTGTCCGTCAGGGCAGGCGGCGGGGCCTGTCTGGTCCAGGATCAGCTTGCCCCCCGCCATGCGTGCCGCCATGGGGCCGGTACAGGCACTGCCGTCGCTGCGCTTGACGGTGACGGTGCCCTTGCCGTTCTGGAAATCGTAGGTCACGTCCAGGGGGCGACCGGTACGGCTGTCCATCAGGCTGGTCCGTGACTGCCAACGGCCGTTCAGGAAATCCACCGACCCTTCATCCTTGGCATTTTCCGGTATCAGCAGCGGTTGTTCCTGGACCTCTACCGTAGGGGGGGGCGTCGGCGAAGGCTCGACAACGGCCACTTCAGGCGGGGAGGGTGCTACGGTTTGCGCTTGCACCACGGGTGATGCCGGCGTCACTGTCGGTGCGCCATCCGCGACCCGCGGAAGGATGGCCGTTCCGGTATCGGGTGGCACCTGCCTGTCTGCCGGGACGGTGGTGCTGGCAATGCCGCCGCCATTGGTACCATTACCGCTGCCGGCAACGGGAAGGCTGGGCAGGGAACAGCCGTGCAGCAGGACCGCCAACAGCAGCAGGGCCAGCAGGAAACCCAGGATCCAGAGCGGCCAGTACCACCAGGGCCGGCTCGATCCCGTGACGATCACCGGCGCCACCGACATTGTCGTCACGGACGGACCTGCCATGGTTGCGGGGTAATGGCCTGCGACAGGTGCTACCGCACCTTGGGGCGCTGGCGATGCGTTGCTAGGTGCAGGGGGCGTATTGCCGGAGGCAGGAGGTGTTTGTTGGATGCCGCCTGCTGGCAATTCCACGGTCACGTTCAGATCGATGCTGCGTGTCACCGAACCGTCTGCCGATTGGAAGCCCCAGAAGGTCAGGACAGGCTGGCCATCGACGAGAAACAGGCAGTCGGGGTTCGGCACCTGCGGGATCAGCGGCAGCATGTCCGCAAAAACCTTGGCGTCGCCCTGCGCATTCTGTGTACGCAGGCCATCGGCATGGACGGCGATACGCTGCTCGGCTGCTGCCAGGGCCTCGCGTACCCGTGTACGCTCATGCTCGACCATGGCACCCCAGGGAACAACCGTGCCCTGGATAGGGGCATACCAGCCGATCTGCGTTCCCGTCTCATTCACTTGGGGGATAGCCAGCATGGTGGCGATATCGGGGAGCTGCCTTTTCATGGCGCCACGGATTTGCCCTGCCACCGACATGACCGTACGGCCATGGGTTCCCAATGGCCGGTAGCGGGTCAAGTCGTTACGGGTGAGCAGCGGTCCGTTTGCGCTACCGGCGTTGGGCGTCATCATTTGGGTGCCTGTCCCTCGTTGGCGCAGATGGCGGCCTTATTCACCGAAACCCGCAGATCATTGAGCGTGGCTGGCGTGAAGACCTTACCGCCAGTGGATTCCGCGATGCAGCTGCCCGTCACCGGCAGTCCGGAAATATCGATCACGTTGATGACAAGGTCGGGGTTCTCCACCTTGATCCGCTGTGCTTCCATGCACGGATTCCCGCCGCAGCTTTCGCCGCCATCGGAGATCAAGGCGATCACAGCGGGGCCTGGTCCCGCCAACCTGGCAGCCGCGACCAAGGCGGATGCCAGGGGGGTGCCCTGCTGGGGTTCCACCTCCCTGACATGACGCAGCAGGCGGCGACGGTTTTCATCCGGTGCCATTTCCTGTGTCTGCGGCTTGCCGCATTGTCCGAATGTGACCAGGCCGATACGGGCGCTGTCCGGCAGCTGCTCCACCAATGCCTCAACCGCCTGCTTGGCGGCGGCCATCCGGGCGTCTTCCGGGCGGGTTCTTTCGATTAGCGCGTTCAGCCGTTCTTGTGCGCCCGGCTGGTTCTGTTGCAGCGCCATCAGTACCTCGCCGGCTTCCGGCCCCATGGCCAGCGCCATGCTGGCGGAACTGTCCAGTGCCATCACGACCTTGGCGGGCACAGGCGCTCCGGGAGTGCATGCGGTCAGTGCAGGAACCCGTCGTTGGCACCAGCCCAGCAGGAGCAACAACGCCAGCAATGCCAGTAAGGCCAGCAGCCACCAGTGGCGCGAGCGCAGCGCCCGCTTGCCCGTGTCGACGGGCGCCGACACCATTGCCGGAATGGGATCGGCCGGGTGTTCCGCCAGGCCACGGGCAGCCATTGTGGGCAGGGCTGCGAACCCCCAGAAGCTGATGACCGGCCTTCCATCGACCAGGAAGACATATTCATCGCCAGGGAATCTCAGGGCCAATGGCAGCAGCGTCGCAATGCCGCCGCCATTGCCGTCTCGCGCCAGGCTGGCAGCCAATCCCGCAAACTGGCTGCGGGTTGTCTCCATGGCGGCGCGCGCAGTGGCAGCCTGGTCCGGCGGCGCGTCCGTCAGGCGCAGAATGGTGCCCGGCAGGGGCGTGTGCCAGTCGATGCGGTCACCATTCTCCGAAATCTGAGGCGTGGCGAGAATGCGCGTCGCATCGGCGCCCAGGCGACGCTCAAGGATGCCAAGCAGCCGGTCGGCCACGGCATGTATCTGCACACCCTCACCACCAAGGGGAAGGAAGTCGGCCCGGCGACCGGAGGCTAGAAGGCGCAGGCGCATGGGCACCTCACGGCTTCACGCAATGGGCGGGTGTATCGGGCTGCTCATAGGCTTCCCTCAACAGGCCTTCCAGGCCAATCCCATCTTTGAGCGTCAGGACGCGACCACCCGTTTCCGTAGCGGTGCAACGGGCGATGGTTTCGCCGCCGACATCAATATAGTTGATCTTCAATTGCGGCTTCTGCGCCTTCAATGCCCTAGCGACGGCACAGGGATCGCCACCACAGCTGTCCATGCCATCGGAG
>JAEMSB010000129.1:0-537 GCA_016463045.1 Niveispirillum sp. | reverse complement strand
GCTGAGAACATCGCGGCCATTAATCATGGTGCCCGCACGTTCCAGCGCACGGGTCAGCGGGGTGCCGGCCTTAGGCCGCGCGGCGCGTAGCGACTGGATCAGCTGCGGGCGCTCGCTGCCGGAATAGAAGCGCAGATTCTGCACCGCATTGCAGTCGCCAAACATGACCAGCCCTGTCGATATGTCCTTGGGCAGTTGCGGAATGGTGCCGGCAATGGCTGTCTGCGCCTGTGCCAGACGGCTGTTTGCGTGCGGGGTCCGCAGCCATTTCTCCAATTGCATCAGGGCTTGGGTGTCCCCCTGATCGGCAGCCCGCAGAAGCCGGACCGTTTCTGCCGGTGCAATGTTGGTCGGAAGAGCCATGCTGTGGGACGTGTCCATCACGATGACCAGTTCCGGTGCCTCCCAGGATTGCCGTTCCGCCGGGCAAGCCGGTAGCGGGGCGGCCTTGGCCGTTTGTGTCTTCGTCATGGGGGCCGGGGGCTTCTCGACCTGCTGCTCCACTTTCGGCGATTGTTCCGCGGCAGGCGGGGGGGC
>JAEMSB010000619.1 GCA_016463045.1 Niveispirillum sp. | reverse complement strand
GCCATCGCCGCGTCCGCGCAGCCAGCCGATCAGGTCCGCAACATCCGTCACCCCATCTGGCACGGAAACCCGTTCTTCCGCGATGCCGATCTTGGTGCGCAGCCAGGCGAAATAGAGCAGTTTCAGCATAAGATCACCCCTGTGGGTTCAGCATATGGCGCAGGCCGGCGCGCAGGTAATCCCATCCGGTCAGCAGGGTCAGGGCAGCGGCCAGCCACAGGCCCACTTCGCCGATCAGGGTGACGGGCCAGCCTTCCGGCCCGTCGGCACCCACGATCAGCCAGCCGATGGCCACCATCTGGATGGTGGTCTTCCATTTGGCAAGCTGGCTGACGGGAACGGAGATGCGCAGGCCGGCCAGGAATTCGCGCAGGCCCGACACCATCACCTCCCGCAGTAGGATGATGATGGCGGGGATGACGGCCAGCCCCGCGATCTTGCCCACCGCCGCCAGCATCATCAGCACGGCGGCCACCAGCAGCTTGTCGGCGATCGGGTCCAGGAACTTGCCGATCAGGCTTTCCTCCCGCCAGATACGCGCCAGATAGCCATCGAACCAGTCGGTGATGCAGGCCGCAGCATAAAGGCCCAGCGCCGTCCAGGCGCTCCATTTCCCCGGAAAGAACAGCAGAGCCACGATCACGGGGATCACGGCGATGCGCGACAGGGTCAGGATATTAGGCAGGCTGGTCAGCATGGGTGCCAAGTCGGGATGGTGAAGGGGCCGGCACCAGGACAGGGCCGGTGGCGCGCATCCTATCCTTCCCCGTGGAAGTGATCATAGATGATTCTGGCGACGGCCTCGCTGATCCCCTCCACGGCCTGAAGATCGGCCAGTCCCGCGCGCGACACGGCGCGGGCGGAACCGAAATGCAGCAGCAAAGCCTTCTTGCGGCGGGGCCCGATTCCCTGGATCTCGTCCAGGGGCGAGGCGCTGATGGCCTTTTCTCGCTTGGCCCGGTGCGTGCCGATGGCAAAGCGGTGCGCCTCGTCGCGCAGCCGCTGCAGGTAATAGAGGACGGGGCTTTTATGCTCCATGCCGAAGGGCGGGCGGCCCGGCATGAAGAAGCGCTCCCGGCCCGCGTCGCGGTCCGGCCCCTTGGCAATGGCGACCAGGGGCACGTCTTCGATGCCCAGTTCGGCCATAACCTCCATCACCACACCCAGCTGTCCCTCGCCACCGTCGATCAGCACCAGATCGGGCCAGGTTTCGCCCGCCCGTTCCGGGTCTTCCTTCAGGGCGCGTTCGAATCGGCGGGTGAAGACCTCGCGCATCATGGCGAAATCGTCGCCGGCGGCCTCGGGTGCCTTGATGTTGAATTTGCGATAGGCGTTCTTGATGAACCCGTCCGGCCCCGCCACGATCATGCCGCCGATGGCATGCGCACCCTGGATGTGGCTGTTGTCGTACACCTCAATGCGCTTAGGCGGTTCAGCCAGCCCGAAGGCTTCCGCCACCCCGGCCAGCAGTTTGGCCTGACTGCCCGTTTCGGCCAGACGGCGGCCATGGGCGTCGCGGGCATTGGTCACGGCGTGGTCGAGCAGCCGCTTCTTGTCGCCGCGCTTGGGTGCGTGCAGTTCCACCTTTGACCCGGCGCGCACGCTCAGCGCCTCCTGCAACAGCGCCTCTTCGGTGAGATCATGGCTGATCAGGATCAGGGGTGGGGCGGCCTTGTTGTCATAGAACTGGGCGATGAAGGAGGCCAGGACCTCCTCCACCTCCAGCACCTTGTCATGGCTGGGGAAATAGGCGCGGTTACCGTAATTGCGCCCACCCCGGAAGAAGAAGACCTGGATGCAGGTGCTGCCGCCTTCCTGATAGGCGGCAATGATGTCGGCATCATCCACGCCTTCGACATTGATATCCTGATGCGCCTGGATGGCGGTCAGGGCGCGGATACGGTCGCGCAGCTTGGCCGCGCGTTCGAAATCCAGGGCCTCTGCTGCTGCCTGCATGTCGGTGGCCAATGCCGTCTGGATGTCGCGGCTGCGCCCCTCCAGGAACTGTTTGGCCTCCTTGACCTGATCGGCATATTCAAACGCCGTCACCTTCTCCACACAGGGCGCGGTGCAGCGCTTGATCTGGAATTGCAGGCAGGGGCGGGTGCGGCTGTTGAAGATCGTGTCGGCGCAGGTGCGCAGCTGAAACGCCCGCTGCAACGCCGTCAGCACGCGGTTGACGGCCCCGGCGGAAGCGAAGGGGCCGTAATAGGACCCGGCTTCCGTCCGGGTACCCCGGTGCTTGGTCAATTGCGGATAATCCTGCCCGCCCGTGATCAGGATATGCGGAAACGTCTTGTCGTCGCGCAGCAGCACATTATAGCGCGGCATCAGCTTCTTGATCAGGTTCGATTCCAGCAGCAGGGCCTCCACCTCCGTATGGGTGGTGACGAACTCCATCTGCGTGGTCTCGGCGATCATGCGCTGCAGCCGGATCGGCAGCTTGACCGGCATCGTATAGTTGGTGACGCGCTTTTTCAGGCTGCGCGCCTTTCCGACATAAAGCGCATCCCCCTCATCATTCAGCATCCGGTACACGCCGGGCCGGTCGGGCAGGGTGCGCAGATAGCCCTTGATGATCTCGACCCCCCGGTTCAGATC
>JAEMSB010000618.1 GCA_016463045.1 Niveispirillum sp. | reverse complement strand
CACGATGGACTTCACATGGATATTGTCCGACAGGCCGGGCACGCCGGGGCGCAGGCAGCAGATGCCGCGGATCACCAGTTCGATTTTCACCCCGTTCTGCGACGCCTCATACAGCTTGTCGATCAGCTTGGCATCGACAAGGCTGTTGAGCTTCACCCAGATCTGGGCCGGGCGACCGGCATGGGCATGGGCGATTTCGGCGTCGATCAGTTCGAACAGACGCTGACGCAGGGTGATGGGGGCAATGGCGATCTTTTCCAGCGCCCTGGGCGTGGCATAGCCCGTCATGTAATTGAACATGTGGGCCGCGTCATGGCCCAGCGCCACGTCGCAGGTGAAGAAGGACAGGTCGGTGTAAACCTTGGCCGTGATCGGGTGGTAATTACCCGTGCCGAAATGCACATAGGTGCGCAGCCCCTGGCTTTCACGGCGGACCACCAGCGACACCTTGGCATGGGTTTTCAGGTCCACGAAGCCATAGACCACCTGCACCCCGGCCCGTTCCATGTCGCGCGCCCAGCGGATATTGGCCTCTTCATCAAACCGCGCCTTCAACTCCACCAGCGCCGTCACCGACTTGCCCTGTTCGGCGGCGTCGATCAAGGCGGCCACGATGGGGCTGTTCTTGGAGGTACGGTACAGCGTCTGCTTGATGGCCAGCACGTTGGGGTCGGCGGCGGCCTGACGCAGGAACTGCACCACCACATCGAAGCTTTCGAACGGGTGATGGACGACGATGTCCTTTTGCCGGATGGCGGCAAAGCAGTCGCCGCCGAAATCGCGGATACGTTCCGGGAAACGGGCATTATAGGGCGGGAACAGCAGGTCCGGGCGATCATCGCCGATGATCTGCTTGGTATCGGCCAGCCCGATCAGCCCATCCAGCACGAAGACATCATCGTTGGAGACGTTCAGTTCATCGACCAGGAAGGCGCGCAGTTCCTTCGACATGCCGGCATTCACCGCAAGCCGGATCACGCTGCCGCGCTTGCGCCGCTTCAGGGCGGATTCGAAGGTGCGGACCAGATCCTCCGCCTCTTCCTCAATCTCCATTTCGCTGTCGCGTAGCACGCGGAATACGCCGCTGCCCTTCAGGACGAACGGCGGGAACAGGCGGGAAATGAAGGTCAGAACCACCTGTTCCAGCAGGACATAACGTGTCTCATTGCCGGGAAGGCGGATGAACCGCTCCAACTGCGTCGGCAGCATGACCAGCGCGTCCAGATTGGCGCCCTTTTGCGGGTCGAACAGCTGCAGGGCCAGGGCGAAGCCGCTGGACGGCAGGAAGGGGAACGGGTGGGCCGGATCGACGGCGATGGGCGTCAGGACGGGGAATATCTCGTCAATGAAGCGGGCTTCCAGCCAGTCATGCTCCGACGCGGTCAATTCATCGGGATCGACGACCGCGATGCCGCTGGTGCGCAGCAGCTTGCGCAGCATCAGCCAGCACACCTGCTGGTCGCGCATCACCTCCGTCACCCGGTAATTGATGGCGGCCAACTGCTGCGCCGGGGTCAGGTTGTCGTCGGACGGAGTCGTGACCTTGGCGGCCACCTGTGCCTTCAGGCCGGCGACGCGGACCGTATAGAATTCATCCAGGTTGCTGGCCGAAATGGACAGGAAGCGCAGCCGTTCCAGCAGCGGATGCTGATTATTGTACGCTTCTTCCAGAACACGCTGATTAAAGGCCAGCCAGGACAGTTCGCGGTTGATGAACCGTTCCGGGCTGTCGGCGGCGATGCCACTCTTGGACGGGATCAGCGCGTTGGCGACCAGCGTGTCGGCCAGCAACGTATCGGGTTGCGTGGTGGTCGGCAGCGTATCAGGGGCGGCGGTCACAGCGATCTCGTCCTTCTGGTCCTGTGGGGCCGGAGCAGTATATGTTGCTTCTGTGACGGTTTTGGGTACACGGGTCCCGCGCGGGCGGCGACGCTGCCCTGCTGTTCCGGTTCCGCTATCCTTGCCATTGGTGGTCATGAAGACACTCTATCTGCTGCGGCACGCCAAATCGGACTGGGATGACCCGCGGCTGGCCGACCACGACCGGCCGTTGAGCGCGCGGGGCCATCGCGCCGCCGCGACGATGGCGAATTATTGGACGGCGCGCAAGGGCGGGCCGCCGCACCCCGACCTTGTGGTCTGCTCCACCGCCACGCGTGCCCGCGCCACGCTGGAGATTGTGGCGGCATCCTGGGGCACCAGCCTGCCGCCCACCACCTTCGACCGATCCATCTATCTGTGTGGGGAGGAATTGCTGCTGGACCGGGTGAAGGCCCTGCCCGAACAGACAGGCAAGGCTCTGTTCGTCGGCCATAATCCGGACTTCCAGCTTCTGGCCCGTGACCTGTGTGGCCGGGGGGAGGCGGGGCTTCGCCAGTCGCTGGCGACCAAGCTGCCCACCTGTTCCTTTGTAGAAATTACCGTTCCGGACGGGATGAACTGGCGGGATCTGAGCTGGGGAAGCTGCACCCTGTCGGGCTTTATACGACCGCGCGATCTGGAAGAACGGTAACCGGGGGTCATTGCCCCTTCCGTCCCATGCCGCACTGAGGTATGTGAAGGGATCATTCCCCGACGGAACCGACGCGCGAGCCCCCTTGAAC
>JAEMSB010000617.1 GCA_016463045.1 Niveispirillum sp. | reverse complement strand
GCCCACCAGGATGATCACCGTCGCCACACCACCCAGCCGCCGCAGCCAGCCCGGCCCCCGGTTCAGCACGCGGTCCAGGGCGGCGATGACGGTCCCGATCCAGACAACCGGGTGACGGATGACGCGGAAAATGGCGTCCGGATAGCCCAGCAGAGCCTCCAGAACCAACGCACAAATCAACAGGGGTGGGAAAATCTCCATGATGGAACAAGGTGATAGCATGGATGGTGCAAGTGCGCAGCCCCATGGCGGTGATCTGGGCGTGATGTCTGCCCTGTTCCCCGATGCGCCCCGACCGTGGATCGACCTGTCGACGGGCATCAACCCCTGGCCCTACAATCCGCCCCCGCTGGAGCCGGCGCTGTGGACCCGTCTGCCATCAGCGGCGGATGAGGCGGCGTTGAAGCGGGCGGCCATGGTGGCCTATGGCGTCGCCGATCCCGATGCGATCCTGGCAGCGCCGGGGTCGCAGGTGCTGATCAGCGGCTTGCCCTTCCTGCGACCGGCGGGGGCGGATGTGGCGATTGTCGGCCCCACCTATGGCGAACATGGCCCTGCCTGGCTGCGGGCCAGGCATCGGGTGCGGATGATCACCGACCTGCCGGACCCCGCGGGGCCGCTGCCCGACGTGCTGCTGCTGGTCAATCCCAACAATCCCGACGGGCGCACCCATGATCCGGTCCGGCTGCGGCCCCTTTTGTCGGAAATTGCGCGGCGCGGGGGATGGATGCTGGTGGATGAGGCGTTCTGCGACCTGCGGCCCGATTTATCACTGGCTCCGCTCGCGGGACAACCGGGCCTGTTGATCCTGCGGTCCTTCGGCAAGTTCTTCGGGCTGGCCGGGCTGCGCCTGGGCTTTCTTCTGGCCCAGCCGAGCCTTGTTCGTGCCATGGCGGCACGGTTGGGACCTTGGGCCGTGGCCGGGCCGGCCCTGAGGATCGGTGCCGTCGCACTGTCGGATACGCCTTGGCAGACGGCTACACGCCAATACCTGTCGCACGCCATGGATAAGACGTTGAGTCTATATCGAAAGACAGGCATGGAGCCTGTGGGGAGTACCGGTCTCTATGCCCTGATCCGGGCGCCGGCGGGACGTGATCTTTTTCATGGTATGGGGCGTGCCGGCATGCTGATCCGGGCATTTGCCGACCGTCCTGGTTTGTTCCGGCTTGGCCTCACCCCCGATTCTGTTGTATTCCGCCGGCTGGAATCTGCCCTAACCGCCTGAAAACACATGGGTCTGCCTGAAATCTATGCAGATTCCGGGATGGTTTGACATGTTTCGTTACAAATCGTAGTCTGTTAATCACTCGTTAAGCATGGAATGCGGGTGGTGCTTTACAGAATTGGCACCATCCTTATCATTCGAAATGGCCTAGTCCGATAGGATTAGGCCAGCGTGCTTTGCTGTGTGAGGAAGACAGCCTATGGCGGTAGTGGAACTGACAGCCCAGGATGCCAGCCTGACGTCCATGCGCCTGATGGCCTCGGGCCGAATGCGCGACGCGCGGGAGATGCTGGAAACCGCGCTGATCCGCTATCCCGGTGACATTTCGCTGTGGCTGAACCTGGCCGTCTCGCATCGGGCCAGCGGAGATTTGCCTGCGGCCATCTCCGTTCTGGACAATGCCCTGCGTGTCGATCCCCGCAATTTTCTGGCCCTGCTGATGCGGGCCAGCATCCTGGAGGCGCAGGGGCAGCAGCGCCAGGCGGCCCAGGCCTATGGTATCGCCCTGACCCAATATTCCCCGCATGGTCATTATGATGAGCCGACCCGCCGCGCCGTGGCCCGCGCGCAGCAGATCCACGATGCCTATCTGCGCGAATTGGAGGGCAGCCTGCGCGGGTCCGTGGCTGGACTGGCCAGCCCACGCGGATCGGTGGAAACCCGCCGCATCAACCAGATGATCGATCATCTTGTGGGCCGACGGAAGGTCTATACCCAGAAGCCCACGCATTTCCATTTGCCGGGCCTGCCCTCCATCGAGTTCTTTGACCGCGAGGAATTTCCCTGGCTTGAACGGCTGGAGGGGGCGACGCGGGATATCCAGCGGGAACTGGCGGGTCTGCTGGCCGACCCGGATCAGTCCGGGTCCGTGCCCTATGTGCAATATCCCGACTGGGCGCCCCTGGATCAGTGGAAGCCCCTGAACAATTCCCCGCGCTGGAGCGCGTTTCACCTGTTGGAAAAGGGGGAACGGGTGTCGGCCAATGCCGACCGCTGCCCCGTCACCATGTCTGTGCTGTCCGACATGCCGCAGCCGCGCGTGATACAGCGCTCGCCCGTGGCTATGTTCTCCTTGCTGAAGCCGCGAACCCGCATTCCGCCGCATCATGGTGTGGCCAATACGCGGCTGGTGGTGCATCTGCCGCTGGTGGTGCCTGCCAACTGCGGCTTCCGGGTCGGCAACGAGACGCGGGAATGGAAGGTCGGGCAGGCCTGGGTGTTCGATGACACGATCGAACATGAAGCCTGGAACGACAGTGACGAGTTGCGCGTCGTCCTGATCTTCGACATCTGGCACCCCTACCTGACCGAGGTGGAGCGGGAAGCCTATGCTCGCATCATGGCCAGCATGGATGCGGTGACGGGGACAGTGGCTGACGC
>JAEMSB010000616.1 GCA_016463045.1 Niveispirillum sp. | reverse complement strand
GCCCCTATCTGCGGATCAATGAGGGCAAGGAAACCAGCGTGCCCGGCATCTTCGCGGCGGGTGACGCCACCATGCAGATGCACAGCGCAACCTTGTCGGTGGCGTCAGGTATGCTTGCGGGGGTGGGGGCACACCGGTCGCTGCTGGGGCTTTGATCGGACCTATAGCTTCACGGGCATGGCGGGCAGGCGGCAGCGGATGGTGCTGCCATTCTGCCCGTCGCTTTCAATCTCGACGGCGCCGCCATGCAGTTCCACGAAGCTTTTCACCAGCGACAGGCCCAGGCCAGCACCGCCCGACCCGGTATTGCCGGCGGCCCCGCGTTCGAACCGTTCGAAGACGCGACTCTGTTCCTCGCTGGTGATGCCCAGGCCGGTATCGGCGACACCCAGTACAACCTGATCACCCTGCCGTTCCGCCGACAGGGTGATGCGGCCGCCGGCGGGGGTGAATTTGATGGCGTTGGAGACAAGGTTGAACAAGGCCTGCTTCAGCCGCTTCTCGTCCCCCTGCATGGCCCCGACATGGTCGGGAACATCGACGCGCAGGTCCAGTCCCTGCTTGCGGGCCCAGTCACGGGTCAACCCTGCGACCGAATGCAGAAGTTGGGGAATATCGAACTGTTCTTGTTCCAGCACCATGAATCCGGCCTCGATGGTGGCCAGATCCAGGATGTCATTGACCAGGGACAAGAGGCGCCGGCTCGCCTCCAGCACACCCTTGGCATATTCCTGCTGCCGGTTGTTCAGCGGCCCGAAATACTGGTTATGCAGGATTTCAGCGAAGCCCATGATGGCGTTCAGCGGCGTGCGCAGCTGGTAGGAGACATTGGCGATGAATTCCGCCTTCAACCGGTCGGCGGCCTCCAGTGCCTCGTTGCTGGAGCGGAGCGCCGTCTCCACCTTGTCGCTGTCGGTGACGTCCAGGCAGGAGAACAGCACCGCTCCGTCGGGCAGCGGCACCAGGGCATAGCGCAGGACTGATCCATCGACCCGGCGCATGATACCGGCGTCCGCCGCACGTTCCAGCAGGCGACTGACCAACCGGTCCCGTTCCTGATCCCAATCCCCACCTTCATCCAGCAGCGGGCGAACGTCATCGACCAGCCGATTCAGATGCGGCTCACCCCGCACCTGTTCGCCATCAAGAGACCATAGCCGCTGAAAGGCCGGATTGCAGAGCTTCAGGCGACCATTGCCGCCGAACACGGCCACGCCCTCGGCCAGATTGTCCAGGGTCTCCTGCTGCACCGCCATCAGGGTGTTGTAGGAGCTTTCCAGGGCCAGGGTGTGGGTTACATCCTCCGCCACGAACATCAGTCCGCCAAACGGATGCGGCACGACAAGGGAGCGCAGCGTCCGCCCGTCGGGCAGATGCATCAGCTCTTCCATCGGCTCGATCAGCGAGGTGAACAGGCCCAGCTGCTGCTTCTTCCAGCGCGGGAAATCCGCCTCTTCCGTTAGCTTGCGGCGGTCACGCAGGTCTTCCAGCACCTCGCCAAAGGTCGGTTCCTCTGCCAGCCAGCCCGTATCCATGTCCCATAGCCGTGCGAAGGCGTGGTTATGGAACTTGATCCGCATGTCGGGGCCATAGATGGCGATGGCGGAGCCCAACTGGTGCAGCACCTCGCCATGCGCGTCGATATGACGGGTCAGCTCGTCTTTCAGGCCGCGTTCGGTGGTCCGGTCCACGGCCATGCCGATCATGCAGCCCTGCGGCAGGGGGACTTCGGTCAGCTGGAACAGACGGCGGTCGCCATCCACCACCAGGAACCGTTCCTCGCTCTGCGCCGCCCCCGTCTCCCGCGCGCGCTGGGCCAGATCGCGGGGCGCGCCAAACAGGCCGCCGCCGGGCAGTTCGCGGCCCGCCTCCAGCACCTGTTCCGGGCTGCTGTCCAGCAGGTTGGCATAGGCCTGATTGCACCAGTCCAGGTCCAGCGACGCATTGCGCCGCCAAAGCGGGATGGGCAGGGTGGACAGAAGGCAACGCAGCTTTTCCAGCTCTATCGCCTGCGCACCTTGCAATTCCTGACGGCGCACCTGTTCCTGGCCCTGCGGCGTGACATCGCGCAGCCAGAGCAGATGCAGGGCGGTGCCGTCCGTCGCCTTGCCACGCCGGCCACATGCCAGGAAGAAGGCCGACCCGTCGGCAAGCCGGACATTGATCTGGAAGGGCTGGCCACTGTCGGTCAGATGGCGGAAGGAACCGTGCAGAGCGGCGGCATCGCTGGGCGCCAGCGCCTGTTCCACATCCTCCAGCCCGCGCACCTGTTCCAGGCCCAACAGGGCCGCGAATCCGGCGGACTGTGCCAGGTCGCCGTCGCTGCCCAGGGCGAACCAGGCATCGGGGCTGGCATCCAGCAGGGCCAGCAGACGGGCATTCTCCGTCCGCGTCTCCTGCATATCCAGTTCCCGCCCCCGGCCCCAGGCCAGAAGCCGCAGGAACATCGCGGCGATGGTCAGAAGCAGGGCCAGCGTCAGCAGGCCGAGCACGGGGGATTGCGCTTCCCACAGGGGAAGCAGCATCCAGCCGATCGCAGCCAGCCCCAGCAGGGCGGCACCGGCGATCGCGATGACATGGGCGACGGCGGGCTTCACAATGGGCCAGAGTGTAGGG
>JAEMSB010000615.1 GCA_016463045.1 Niveispirillum sp. | reverse complement strand
GGGGGCGGGGGCGCACCATGGGGCATGACCATCGCCACACCCTTCAAGGTTCCGAATATCCGGACCAAGGCCGGGGCGCATTCAACGATGACCCGTGCCCCCAGCCCCGCCAGCAGTGGCAGATAACGGGCGAACTGGATGCCATCGCCCAGCCCTTGTTCGTCATGGACCAGCAGGGTCAGGCCCGTTGGATTGCCGCCCATCCAGGCCGGCGATAGGTAATCCCGCCGACGCGCCGGAAAGTCGCGCAACCGCGTCCGTCCCTCATAGGCCGCGAAACCGGCCCGCATCTCGCCGCGCAGCAGCAGGCAGGTGGCTAGCAGCGTCTGTGCCTCCGCATGCTCGGGATCGACGGCCAGCGCCTTATGGCAGAACGCCATCGCCTGCTCGATACGGTTCTGGTTGCGCATGACCAGCCCCAGATTAAGCCAGGCATCGGCGAAATCGGGCTTTACCCGGATGGCGCGGCGCAACCACAGGGCCGCCGCTTCGTCTCTGTCGCCTAGTTGCGACAGAGACAGGCCCATATTGTTCATCACCGCCGCTTCATCCGGCGTCAGCACCATTGCCGTGCGGTAGGCCTCAATCGCTTCTTCATACCGCCGAAGGTTCTTCAGCACGACACCCAGATTGGCATGCGCCCGCCCATCCTGTGGTGTCAGACGCAGCAATTCCCGCCAGACCGGTTCCGCTTCCGCATGCTGGTTCAGAGCCATCAGCGAAGTCGCCAGCAGGAAACGCTGCAAGCTGGCATCGGGTACCAGTGCGATATAGCGGCGCAGCGGCTCCAGCGCGCCTTCATGATCACCCTGGTCCAACAGAACGCTGGCCAGATTATGATGGGCCAGATCCAGGTTAGGATCGAGCAGCACCGCCTCCCGCCCTGCCACCACCGCCTGATCCAGCCGTCCCAGCGTGCGCAATGCCGCGCACAGGTTGGAAAAGCCCGCCGCATTATGGTGACGCCGCCGCAGCGACCGGGCCAGCAGGGGAACGGCCCCTTCCGCATCGCCCTGCAACAGCGCCGAAACACCCAGCGCCATCAAAATATCGGGGTCTTCAGGCCGCTGTTCCAGCAATTGCCGGAAAACCGGCTCGGCGTCCGCCGGCTGTCCCATATTCTGCAATGCGACGGCGCGGGCCATCAACTCATCCGCGCTGGCCGTCATGACGCCCCCTCCGGTGCGATCCAGCCCATACGCTCAAACTCCGACCGGCGGGCACGCAGGGTGATGGGGAAACCGTCATCAATGGGGACGCGCGTCAGGGCCGTCCACATGCCGGGAATGGCACCTTCCTCGAACCGGCCGGTGGCAAAGAATTTCTCCAGCCGCGCGCGGTTCACATCCCCGTCATGGCCAAAACTGTCGATCATCTCCCGATGGGCGAAGGCATCCAGCTTGGCCAGAAACCTTTCGATCCCGCCCATCCAGGTGAAATGCCAGCCGGCGGCCTGAATGGTTTGGCCGATCCCCTGCTTGGCCAGGTAGCGCATATTGTTGGCCCCCACCTGCCGCACCAGCGCAAACGGAGCCGCCGCCACGGAAATCCAGGGATCAGGCGCCCGCAGGTTAAGGAAATAGAGATGGATGTCGAGATGCGGGGCAAACAGCGCGGGCCCCTCTGCCTCCGCCGCACGCAGATGCTTGACGACCTCTGGCCGCAATATCTCATCGGCGTCGCTGACGATGACCATATCGGCGGGGCCGGCCTGGGTCAGGCCGCGCAGGATCGCCTGACGCTGATGCGCCTCCCGCACCCAGGCAAAGCCGCCGGGATCATCATCGACTACGACATGGATGATCTTGTCGGCATAGCGGGCGAAACGTTCGCGGTTCTCCGCATAATAGAGCGGCTTCGGCGCGCCGGCATGGGTGTAGGTGGCTTCCACCAGCACGAAATAATCGACGACAGGCGACAGTTCGGCCAGCCGCAGTTCCAGCAGGTCCAACTCATTGTAAAACTGGAAACAGTCGAACAGCCTGCGTCCCCCTGGTGGTGGGGCGGGCAATGGGGATGACCCCGGTCCGGTGGCAGCGAACCAGGCCAGGAAGGCACCATAGCCGCGCAGCATGCCCCACATCACGGACCGCTCGCCCTCGTCATTGCCGTCCAGATGCAGCAACCCCTCGATCTGTCCGATCAGCGCCATGGCCTGTTCCCGCCAGCCGGTGGCTAGGCGGCCATTGACCCCGTCATTCAGGATCTGGCCGATATTTTCCAGCAGTAGCCGCTGTGACAAGGCCATCCGCGCTGCACCCAGGCGCCGTACGGCCTCCGGATCATTGTCCAGCGCCGCTGCCTGACGCAGCAGTTCCACCTGCTCCGCCCGCTGGCCGGCCATCCGCCGGCGCGCCGCGACCATGCGCAATAGCAGGGCACGGCGGGCACCGGACGATTGTGCCAAAGCGGCCTGCCGGGCAAGGCTTGCATCCTCCCCCAACGCTCCGGCCACCAGCGCCATGGCATTGAACAGCCGCTCCGGCATCGCCGTGTCCGGCACCGGCTCCCCGTCCAAGGCTGCCTGTTCCGCCGCCGTCAACCAGCCAGCCAACAGGCCGCGCGTCTGGCGGGAGGATAGAATGGCGGTGCTATCGATCCGCAATACCTCCACCGCC
>JAEMSB010000614.1 GCA_016463045.1 Niveispirillum sp. | reverse complement strand
CGTCAACATGGGGGAACAGGCGCGGCAGATGCTCCGCGAACTGGGTGTCGTAGGCCAGGATGGCCGTCACCGGCGCCGACATAGTCTTGGCCAGATTGCCGGCAGACAGAGCCGGGCGCAGACGTTCCTTCGCTTCTGCCGTCGTCAGGAAAACAATGCGCAGTGGGCAGCAATTGGCGCTGGTCGGGCCCCAGCGCAGCAGATCATGGATCTGGCGCAGCGTGTCACTGCTGACCGGCTTGTCGGTGAAGCTGTTGAAGGTACGGGCCGTGCGGAACAGCTGATCCAGCGCGGTATCGGAAAGCGGGTTGCTCATTCGTCACAATCCTTTGGCATCAGGCCACTCATGTCCGTGATATCGGCCATCACAGCATGAGTGGCAAGCCACAAGACGCTATAGGACGGGACGAAAGGCGATTACCGGCGAAGGCTGGCCGGAACGACCCCATGGTCGCGGGCCATTTCGGCGCGTGTGCGGGGGCCCAGCACCTCTTCCATCTGATCTGCGCTCAACACCGCCCGGTCAAAATCGGCCAGCGAATTGACACGGATCAGGGAACGGATGGTACGGACATAATCCTCTCCCCGCTCCGAATAGGCGCCCAGCGCATTGACCAGCATCAAGCCGTCAATGGGCTTGTCCTGCGTGCGCAGGCTGGCGCGCATCTGACGGAACTGGGCATAGGCGCGATGGGTGTTCAGGTTATGGATATAGCTTTCCACGCTTCCCTTCGGATCATCGAAGGATTTGAAGCGGTGGGTTTCGCCCTGCCGGCGGTTACGGGGTACAATCCCCTCATCCTCCGCCTTGAAGGTCAGCTGCCCATAGAGCGCATTACCCTTCTGGGCAAAGCGCGAGGTACCCCAGCCACTCTCCTCCGCCGCCTGGGCCAGCGCCAGGGAGACCGGCACCACGTCCACGCGCTGCAACAGGGCCTTGGTGTTGATCTCGCCATCGGCATTCAGGCCATAGCGAACAGCCACCTCAGCCAGCCAGCGGCGGTCCTGCGGTGCCAGAACTTGACCACCCTGCTTCACGGCATGCAGCCGGCGCAGCCGGTCGCGGTCTTGTTCGATCTGCTCATTAGCCATCAGGATCAGCGGCAGCAGTGTCTTCACGAACAGCGCCTTGCGGTCGTCGCTGCTTTCCAACGAGGTCATGCCCGTCGGAAGGTCGGTCAGAACAAGACGCGGCACCGCCGTCTCCCCGCTACGGACCGCTTCAATCCGGTATTCACGGGAATGGAACAGGTCGAGTGTGGCCTTGGCGTCCAGTTTGAAGGACGGGTCATGGCGTGTCGTAGCGGATGCCATCTCCACCGTGAACCCCGGATCCGGGCGCAGCACAGGCAGCAGGAATTCCCGCGCCGTCCGGTCCATGGACCGGCTAGATGCACTGATGAACACGGTGGAAGGCAGAATAACGGTGAGCAGCAGAAACAGGGCGGACATGCCCCATATGCGGGCAGCCGTAGCGCGGGGGCTGTCAAAGCCCTCGTTCGCGTCTGTCAGCATGTTTTTTCAATCCCTTACAGTCCAAGCCGAAAGGACGGGTATCGCCGCCACATCATCATGGCGCGCGTCCGTCATTTTGCCGGAGCAAACTCCGCACTTTGGCCTTTGGCCCTGAATAAGGCCGGCCCAACAGTGTCAGAGGCAATCCCTGCGGTGGCCCCTTCCTGGGTTGCACCGCCGCCAGGGCATCATGCCGGTGGGGTCTAATTCCCCCGCGAAGGGGCCCCAACCCCCCGGCACGCCATCTGTACACGCATCATATCCCAACCCATTGCGACCGAATTGAGGCGCAATTCCAGGATTGGAGCAGGAACCTTATCGGATTTGCTGCACCTCGACAACCTCGGGAATGTAATACCGAAGCATATTCTCGATGCCCGACTTCAGCGTGGCCGTGCTGCTGGGGCAACCGGCGCAGGCCCCCTTCATGGCCAGATAGACGACCCCGTTCTCAAAACCATGGAACGTGATGTCGCCGCCATCCTGGGCCACCGCCGGACGCACCTTGGCGTCCAGCAGCTCCTTGATCTGGGCGACGATCTCATCGTCATCCTCGTTCACTTGATTGTCGTCCGCCTTGACCTGGGTCAAGACGGGCTTGCCGGTGGCGAAATGTTCCATGATGGCGCCCAGGATACCGGGCTTCATCACATACCAGTCGCGGCTGTCATCCTTGGTCACAGTGACAAAATCACCGGCCAGGAAAACCCGCGTCACGCCATCGACCTGAAAAAGCCGGTCGGCCAAGGGCGATCGGGCCGCTGCATCGGCCGCGTCGGTGAAATCGGCGGTACCGGTGCCCAGAACGTCGCGGCCAGGCAGAAACTTCAGCGTGGCCGGGTTCGGGGTGTCTTCGGTCTGAATGAACATCGGTGATGATCCTGATCATGCCTCAGGGGCTTCTCCCGAACTTGGGGCCAAAGCCCGGCATAATCAAGCCATGGTCTTCCCATGCATGGCAGCCACCGCCATGCGCTTGTGGGGGCATTGACCATGGGTATCGGGGCAAAGCCGCCGTCCAAAACCTGAACAGACACCTGCACGGCCCGCCAGGGCCTGGCGCACCAGCGGCGCGAACGCCGTCAGCGGCGCGGCCACGCCGGCGGC
>JAEMSB010000128.1:5078-9559 GCA_016463045.1 Niveispirillum sp. | reverse complement strand
CATCTGATTTGGTCAGGCCACGCCTGCGTTAACCGGTACTTGCGCCGAATGGGTTGCCGCCCCAATCTTAGGACGCCCGATGCCGGAGAGCACGCCCCTTGAACGCCTTCCTGTCCGACCGCGTCCGTTCCATCGCCGACTGGTTGCTGCTTGAAGGCAACCAGCTGTTCGATATCGACCTGCTGTTCGCACAACTGGTCGACCGGATTGCCAAGTCCGGCATTCCCATCGGTCGCGTCTCGCTGAACCTGGAGCTTCTCCACCCCGAAGTGGTGGGGGAGGGGCGCGTCTGGCTGTGTGGTCAGGCCACTGGCACGCATCGGCTGAACCGTGTCGATACCGACATGTCGGAGTATCTGAACTCCCCCGTCCACCGTGTGGATGAAACGGGGGAGCCGTATCGCCTGCGCTTGGCGGTGGAAGATACCGACATGCCGCTGCTGGCCCGGCTGAAGCGGGAAGGGTTCCAGGATTATTTCATCGCGCCCATCCAGGTGCAGGACAAGCACCGGTCGGCGGCCATGT
The DNA here is from genome assembly GCA_016463045.1 of Niveispirillum sp. Lineage (GTDB taxonomy): Bacteria > Pseudomonadota > Alphaproteobacteria > Azospirillales > Azospirillaceae > Niveispirillum. The sequence goes on along the minus strand of JAEMSB010000128.1, from coordinate 9,034 downwards.
CGTTCGCGGCCAAGCGCACGGCGTTCAGCGATCAGGACATTATCGACCTGACCCATATTGTGGCCGCCGTGTCGCCCATTCTGGAGGCCCGCGTGGTGCGCAATATCGCGCGCGACCTGCTGGCCACATATCTGGGGGCCGGGGCCGGTGACCGGGTCTATGCGGGGCAGATTTCGCGCGGCGATGCCGACCATATCTTTGCCGCCATCCTGTTCGCCGACCTGCGCGGCTTCACCCGTTTCACCGCAGACAACCTGTCCACCACTGTACTGGAACGCTTGAACCATTGGTTCGATCTGGCTGTGGACGCGGTGGAGGCGCATGGCGGCGAGGTGCTGAAATTCATGGGCGATGGCATGCTGGCCATCTTCCCCGCTGATATGATGAACCCGCGGGAGGCATGCGGCCATGCGCTGGCCGCCGCCGCCACGCTGCACAATGCCGTCACCGCCTGGAATGAGGCCTGCCCCAACGGGCAGAGCCGGATCGATTATGGCCTGTCGCTGCATCTGGGCCATGTTGCCTTTGGCAATATCGGCGGCAAGCGCCGGCTGGATTTCACCGTGGTCGGCCCAGCCGTCAATTTGGCCAGCCGGTTGCTGGAGGTGGCGAAGGTGCTGGATAGCCATTTCGTCGTCTCCACGGCCTTTGCCGGCTGCTCCGGTCGCATGATGCGGTCTGTCGGCGTGCATGAGGTGCGGGGATTGGATCAGCCGGAAGAGATTTTCGTGCCCTGTTGATGGCGCCCATGCTATCGCTGCACGCCCATCTTTTCCCCTGACCAGCCTGATCCCGAGCCATGAACGTCGCCGTCCGCTTCGCGCCCAGCCCGACCGGCCATCTGCATATTGGCAATGTCCGTACCGCCATCATGAACTGGCTGTTCGCGGCCCGGCATGGCGGCAGCTTCATGTTCCGTCTGGACGATACCGACGAGGAGCGGTCCACCCAGGCCTTCGCCGATGCGATTGCCGAGGATCTGACCTGGCTGGGCCTGACCTGGGACCGCTTTGCCCGCGAGTCCGACCGGTATGGTCGCTATGCTGAGGCGGCGGAAGCGCTGAAGGCTGCCGGGCGTCTTTACCCCTGCTATGAGACGCCGGAGGAACTGGGCCTGAAGCGCAAGGCCATGCTGGCCCAGCATCGCCCGCCCATATATGACCGCTCTGCCCTGCGCCTGACCGATGCCGACCGCGCGCGGCTGGAGGGTGAAGGAAGGCGTCCGCATTGGCGGTTCAAACTGAACCATGCCGATATCACCTGGGACGATCTGGTGCAGGGGCACAAGCATTTCCGGGGTGCCGACCTGTCGGACCCCGTGCTGATCCGGGAGGATGGCCGCCCGCTCTATACCCTGACCTCCGTCGTCGATGATCTGGATTTCGCCATCACCCATATCGTGCGCGGTGAGGACCATGTCACCAACACGGCGGTGCAGGTGCAGCTGTTCGAGGCCATGATCGGCGTCGAGGGCAAGGGGTCTGTCCCCAGTTTCGCCCACCTGCCCCTGGTCGCAGGGTCGGAGGGGGAGGGGCTGTCCAAGCGCTTGGGCTCCCTGTCCGTGCGGTCGCTGCGCACCGAAGAGGGGGTGGAACCGCTGGCCCTGACCGCCTATCTCGCACGGCTGGGCACGTCTGACGCCATCGCCGCTGCCGGCAGCCTGTCCGAACTGGCCGAAGGTTTCGACTTCGCCAAGTTCGGGCGCGGAACGCCGAAGTTCGACGCTGATGAGCTGATGCGGCTGAACGCCCAGGTCCTGCATGCCGCCCCATTCAGTGCCGTCGCCAACCGTCTGGTCGCGCTGGGTATGGAGGGCGTGGATGAGGCGTTCTGGTTGGCCGTGCGGCCCAACCTGTCCCGCCTGTCGGACGCGAAGGAATGGTGGGCCGTAACCAAGCAGGCGGTGACGCCGCTGGTCGATGATGCCGCGTTTCTGGCCAAGGCCGCCGAACTGCTGCCCGACGGTGCCTGGGATGACACGACCTGGGGTGTCTGGACCAAGGCTGTGTCGGTCGCCACGGGGGCCAAGGGCAAGGGCCTGTTCCTGCCGCTGCGCCGGGCGCTGACCGCCCATGATCATGGGCCGGAGCTGAAGACCCTGTTGCCGCTGATCGGGCGGGACCGCGCCCTGGCGCGGCTGTCGGGCTGTACGGCCTGACCCGCGCCCGCTATCTCTAACCATGATCTTTCTGCTGACGGAAAGCCTGCTCCCATGACCCTGTCGCTCTACAACACGCTGCTGCGGACCAAGGAAGTGTTCGCGCCCATCGACCGGAACCATGTGAAGCTCTATGTCTGCGGCCCCACCGTCTATGACTATGCCCATATCGGCAATGCCCGGACTTTCAGCGCCTTTGACCTGCTGGCCCGCCTGCTGAAGCACCTGTACCTGACGGTCACCTACGCCCGGAACATCACGGACGTGGATGACAAGATCATTGAACGGTCGAACCAGTCGGGTGAGCCGATCGACAGCGTGACGGCCCGCACCACGGCGCAGTTCCATGCCGATATGGATGATCTGGGCCTGCTGCGCCCCGATATCGAACCGCGCGCCACGCGGCATATCGGCGACATGATCGCGATGATCGAGGCGCTGATCGCCAAGGGCTTTGCCTATGCGGCGGAGGGCCATGCCCTGTTCCATGTACCGGCCATGTCCGATTACGGTCAGCTGTCGCGCCGCAGCCAGGATGAGCTGATCGCCGGTGCGCGGGTGGAGGTTGCGCCCTACAAGAAGTCGCCCGCCGATTTCGTGCTGTGGAAGCCGGCCAAGGACGGCGAACCCGGTTGGGACAGCCCCTGGGGCAAGGGGCGCCCCGGCTGGCATATCGAATGCTCCGCCATGACGGCGGCGCATTTTGGCGAGGTGTTCGATATCCATGGCGGCGGTCTGGACCTGATCTTCCCGCACCATGAGAATGAGATCGCGCAGAGCCGTTGCGCCCATGGCACCGCTGTGATGGCCAATGTCTGGCTGCATTCCGGCTTCCTGACCATCGCCGGCGACAAGATGTCCAAGTCACTGGGCAACTTCTACACCGTGCGCGAGCTGCTGGACGAGTTTCCGGGTGAGGCGCTGCGTCTGGCCATCCTGTCGGCCCACTACCGGCAGCCGCTGGATTTCACCAAGGAGAAGGTGGCCCAGGCGCGCCAGACGCTGGATCGCTGGTACGGCGTGCTGCGCACGGCGGGAGACGTGCCGGCGGGTAACATCCCGGCGGAATTCATGGCCGCCCTAATGGACGATCTGAACACGCCGCTGGCTATTTCCGTCCTGCATGAACTGGCCAATGCATATCACAAGGCTGGTGACGATGCCGGGCGTCTGGCGGCTGCTTCTGCGCTGAAGGCTGCCACCAACCTGATGGGCTTTCTGACGCAAGCCCCGGAAGCCTGGTTCAAGTGGCAGCCGGCGGGAGCGTCGGGTCTGGATGATGCTGCTATCGAACAGGCCATCGCCGATCGTCTGGCCGCCCGCAAGGCCAAGAACTTTGCCGAGGCGGATCGCATCCGCAATGATCTGGCGGCCCAGGGCGTGATTCTGGAGGATGGGCCGAAGGGGACGACCTGGAAGCGGGGTTAACCCGCTTCCTTCCCTTCACCCCACCAGCGCATCACGCGCTAGGTCCAGCATGGGCAGGAAGGCCGTGTGCTCCTGTGCCCCGGCCAGGGCGTAACGGCGGTCAAAGATGTAGCAGGGTACGGCCTGCACGCCCAATTGCCGGGCCGTGGTATCGGCCCCCCTAATGGCGGCGCGGTCGGCCTCGCCGTCCAGATAGTCGCGCGTCTCGTCGGCGTCCAACCCCTGTTCCTCGGCGATGGTGACCAGCGTGTCCAGATCGCCGATATCCAGCCCGCGCTGAAAATGCGCCGCGAACAGGGCCATGGCGACCGGCGTGGCCTTGGCCCAGCGTTCGGCAAAGCGGATCAGGCGGTGGGCCTGCAACGTGCTG
>JAEMSB010000128.1:0-5068 GCA_016463045.1 Niveispirillum sp. | reverse complement strand
TGCGGCGGATCAGGTCCTGGCGCAGCATCAGACCCTCCCGGACCGCTGCCTGTTCGACAACGGCGTGCATCTGCCGCACCCGTTCCGGACCACCGAATTTCACCGTGAAATAGAGGTTGCGGTCCATGCCTTCCGCCGGCAGGTCGGGGTTCAGCTGAAACGGCATCCAGCGCAGGTCAACGCTCACGCCCGGCCGTTCGGCCAGCGCCCGGTCCAGCCGCACCTTGCCCAGGAAACACCAGGGACAGATCAGGTCCGAATAAATCTCGATTAGCATGTCCGCCCCGATGCCCCCCTGCCACACCATTACCATAACCCGAAATGACGGGACGGGCGAGGGGGCGGCACCGCGCAAGAGTCGTTGCGCCGACAACCGCACGGGTCCATGCTGTGAAAAATTTATGACGGTCCGGCGGGTGGGGACCCAGGATGACGAAAATACTGACCGCACCGCAATTGGCATCGGCCTTTGTCGGCCACGCCACGCTGCTGCTTGCCGTCAACCTGACCCATGATCTGGACCCCGTGCTGGCTGGCTTCCTGTCGCATGAGGTGCCGGCGGCTGATGAACTCCTGGATGATCAGGTGCTGATCGGACAGGTGATCCGCGCGCCGCGCGGCGATATGCGCCTGGAACGCACGCTGGCCTGGCTGGAACAGGTCTGGTTCAATCTGGCCGACCGGTCGGCCGTGCATCCCCTGGTCTGTCAGGAACTGGACGTGCGCCGCCATTCGCCGGTGATCTTCGATCTGGATGAAGGCCTGATCCGGGCCGCCAACCTGCTGGACCTGCTGGTCCGGCAATGTGCAGGTTTGAAGGATATGTCGGCGCTGGCCGGCATCCTGTCGCTGCTGCGCCAGTGGCAGGGGGACCGGCGGCGTGAAACCCTGCTGGAACTGGAGCGGCGCTGTCTGCCGGCGCTGGAGGGGGATGATGGCACGCCCGCCGCCGAACAGGTGCGGCGCATCCGCTTCCTGGCCATGGAAGGCGCGTTGCCGGCGGATGAATATCTTGGCCTGCATTTCGATCCGCAGGCGCTGCCCGACTGGGACATGGCCGAACTGACCCGCCTTATCCGCACCCGCTACCCGCTGCTGCGGCGGTCGGACGTGGAAGCTATGGTCGCCGCCCGCACAATGGTGGCGCGGGCGGCTGTGGCCTAGGTTTTACTGCGCGCTCAGCGCCGTGGCCAGAGCTTGCGCCTCCGGCCGGTAGAAATGCCGGTCCACCAGGATGGCACGCGGTTCGGTCTTCTGACCGTAGAACTTATCATTGAACTCGGACCGCGGGGCGATGACCGAGCCTTCGACCGCCATGCCGCCGAACAGGCCGCTGGTCTTGGCATAGACATAGATATCCGCCGACAGGCCAACGCCGTAGGAGGCGCCGACACCGGTGCCTAGCTCACCGATGGCGACATTGGCGTCGGCACCCAGCTTCACCTTGCGGTCGATGACGGCGTCCAGACCCTTCTGGGTCATGATCACCATCATCATTTCCGATGCCTGCCCGCCAAATTGCAGACCGAAGCTGGCCTCTGCCAGGGTGTAGAAGGCGGGTCCACTCCACGCCCCGTCATCGCCGCGCGCCACCATCACGCCGGTGCCGCCGCCGCCGCCCACAAAGAATCCGGCCTGGATGACATTGGGCAGAATCAGGACGGCGCGCGCCCGGCCCACCAGGGTCTTCAGGTCCTTATATTGCGGATCGGTCAGCAGGGTCAGCGCCGTGACCCGCGCCCGTTCCACCATCAATTCGGGTTCCGTCAGGGCCTGGGCCGGACGCACCAGGGCGGACACCGCCAGGGTCAGGCCGAACAGGGCCATCACGAAACGCTTCATTTCTCCGCTCCCTTATCTCGCGAACATGATCTCAATGCCCGCAATGCCTAATCAAAGCAAGCGGCCCTGACATGGCGGAATATTGGCACCGATAAGGCGCCATTGCCCGTCGCCATCGCCCAGGGCCAGATGGTCCATCCGGAACAGGTGCCAATGATCGACCGCCACCGACAGCACCCCCGCCGGTGACAGGCCCAGCGCCAGCGCCAGGGCGGCGCGGATGGGGCCGGCATGGCCGATCATCATGATGTCGCGTCCCCGATGGGTCTGCGTCTCCCGCATCACCGCCGCCGTTACGCGCCGGCACAGGTCCGCGAAGCTCTCCCCACCCGGCGGGGCATTGCCGGCAGGGTCCTGCCAGAAGCGCTCGGCCATCTCCCGCTCGCTATCCCAGATTTCGGCATGGGTGCGACCGTGCCATGATCCGAAATCCTGTTCGGTGAGGTCGGGCACGCAAAGAGTGGGTTGATCGGGTGCCAACGCCGCCGCCGACCGCCCGCTGCGCGACAAGGGTGTGGTCAGCCAGATGGCATTGCCGGGCAACCAGGACTGCGCGCCCTCAATCATTCCGGTATCGGAAAGATCGGCATCTGCATCCATCTGTCCGGCAATGGTGCCCGGCGGCAGCAACAGGGGTGCATGGCGCACCCACCACCAACGGGTCACAGTGCCATCAACACTCATGTCGAAGCCGGAATGACGGCGGCCAGGGCCAGAAGGAAGGTGATTTCGGCCATTTGCTGCCCGGCACCCAGCACGTCACCGGTGACACCGCCGATCTGCCTTTTCGACAGCCGTGCGACGCCCCAGACGGCGGCGGCGGATAGGGCCATGACCGACAGGCTGATCATGCCGGACGCCAGATGCAGCTTGTTCAGAGCCGTGGCGGCGAGCGTGAAGCCGATCAGCAGGGCGACCAGGGCACGCGCGCTATCGGGCCGTCCCTGGTCCGCCGAAACACCTTTCAGGCGCGCATCGGGCAGGGCCAGCTTCACCAGCGGCAGCAGACCGCGTGAAAAGGCATGTGCGCCGATCAAGGCCAGTGCCACCGTACGCGGGTCGGCCAGGGTGGCCAGCACGCCGACACGGGCCAGCACCACCAGGATCAGGGCCATGGAGCCGTAGGTGCCCACCCGGCTGTCCTTCATGATGGACAGCTTTGCCTCTTTATCCCGCCCGCCGCCGAATCCATCGGCGACATCGGCCAGCCCATCCTCATGCAGGGCGCCGGTCAGCCAGGTCAGGGCCGCAATGGTGACGATGGCGGCCAGCAGCGGTGCCAGACCCGCGAAAGTCAGCGCCCAATACAGCACACCGCCCGCCACACCGATCAGGCATCCCACGATTGGGAACCAGGAAAGGGCGCGGCGGTTCAGGTCGTCCGGCCAGTCGCCCTTCCAGCGCAGAGGCAGGCGGGTCAGGAAGATGGTGGCCGCCATGAATTCCGCGAGCGGTTGGGGCCTGTGCTGCTTTGTTGCATCGCTCATGACATCGGTATAGGCCAGTGTGGCTTTCACCGCCAGCACCGTTCCGGCCCCCGCGCAGGGGGCCAGACGGTAACCATGATACAATCGCGTCAGGAACGTCCCATGTCCGGCCATCACGACCATTCCCATCACCCGCACGATGATGAAGGCCTGCCCAGCCTGGAGGAAATCCGCCGCGTGCTGGCCGACCTGCCGGGGCCAGACCTGGAGGCGGCGACGGCGGCGATGCAGCGTGAACAGACCCTGCTGAAGCCGCCCGGTGCCCTGGGCCGGCTGGAGGATCTGGTGCAGTGGCTGGCCACCTGGCAGGGCAAGGCACCGCCGGAACTGACCCATCCGCGCATCGTGATCTTCGCCGGCGCCCACGGCGTGGCACAGCGCGGCGTTTCGGCCTATCCGCCCGCCGTGACGGGGCAGATGGTGCAGGCCTTCATCAACGGCCATGCCGCCATCAACCAGCTGGCCGAACTGCACGATGCCGACCTTCGCGTGCATGAGATGGACCTGGACCATCCGACGGCGGACTTCACGGCTGGCCCGGCGATGAGCGAGGAAATCTGCGCCCGCGCCGCCGCCTATGGCATGATGGCCATCGAACCGGGTTTGCACCTGCTGTGCCTGGGCGAAATGGGCATCGGCAACACTACGTCGGCATCCGCATTGTGCGCCGCCCTGTTCGGCGGAGCCGCGTCGGATTGGGTCGGCCCTGGCACGGGCGTGGACAGCGAAGGCATCAAGCGCAAGATCGCGGCGGTGGAGGCAGGTCTGGCCGCCAACCCGTCCGCCCTGACCGATCCGTTTGAGGCGCTACGCTGCCTGGGCGGGCAGGAACTGGCCGCCATCATGGGCGCCATCATCGCCTGCCGTTTGGCCCGCGTGCCGGTGGTTCTGGACGGGTTCGCCTGCACCGCCGCCGCCGCCGTCCTGTACAAGGCCGATCCCAAGGCACTGGACCATTGCATCGTGGCGCATCGCAGTGCCGAGCCGGGCCATGCCCGCCTGCTAACCGCCATCAACAAGCGCCCACTGTTCGAATTCGACATGCGTCTGGGCGAGGCGTCGGGGGCGGCGCTCACCATCCCCGTCCTGCGCTCTGCCCTTGCCTGTCACCTGAACATGGCGACCTTTGCCGAGGCCGGGGTCAGCGGTAAGGGCGAGAAGTCGGCGGGGTCGGTGCATTAAGGATCAAGCCATGACCTCCATCATCATCGACCGCGCCTTGCGTGCCAGTTGCCAGACTTTCCTGCACGGGCATGGGCCGATCACGCCGCGTGTGTGGATGGAACGGCTGCTGTCGATGCCGGAGATTGATCTGGCGGGCGATGAATATAATGCTGGTCCTTGCATCGACCTGTTGCAGGGGCAGGTGGCGGATCTGCTGGGCAAGCCGTCTGCCCTGTTCTTCCACAAGGCGGTGGTGGGACAGCAGGCGGTGCTGTTTGCGCACCGGGAACGCACCGGCCGGCGGCTGGTCGCCGTTCATCCCAAGAGCCATATCGCAGTGGACGAGTCGGATGCGGTGGAACGGCTCTCTGATCTCCGTCTCGCGCGGATCGGGACGGATGATGCGCCCTTCACGCTGGCCGATCTTCACGCTGTAAGGGAACCGCTGGCCGCTGTCGTGGTGGAACTGCCGCTGCGCAATGCCGGATTCCGGGCGCCGTCCTGGGAGGACCTGGTCGCCATGTCCGCCTGGTGCCGGGAACAGGGGATCGCCTTTCATCTGGATGGTGCCCGGC
>JAEMSB010000613.1 GCA_016463045.1 Niveispirillum sp. | reverse complement strand
GTGGCCCAGGCCCGCGAAGAAGCGTCCCGCATCCGCGCCCAGGCAGCGTCCGATCTGGAAGCCGGTCTGAAGCGTCGTGAGCAGCAGGCCGTCGACAAGATCGCCCAGGCGGAGGCGCTGGCCCTTCAGCAGGTCCGCGACCTGGCCGTCGAGATCGCCGTTCAGGCGACCGAAAAGCTGCTGGTGCAGAATGTCGATGAAGCCCGCAACAGCGTGCTGGTCGACGCCGCCATCAGCGAACTGCCGGCCAAGCTGCACTAAGCGGCTGAACGGCTCGTGTTACGAAAAAGCCCGCCATCTGGCGGGCTTTTTTTGCGTCTACAGGGTCAAATCGGCTGACGAATATTGGTGATGCGGAGCCCAAGGTCGCTGGCGAGCTGGCACCAGGCCCCATCCGCTGTCAGAACGGCAGCGTGCCTTTCCTTGGCAAGAGCAAGACAGGCACGATCCCCCAGTGACAGGCCCAGCCGTTTTGTGCTGATACGCATGATACCCGCTGTTTTTGCCTGCTCCACCGAAAAGCTGATGACACGCAGGTCAAGCCGCTCAATGACGTCAGAGATAAACGCTGTGGGCCAGCCATCTTCATGCAGTTTGCTGACGATTTCCGCCAAATTTACGGTGCTGACCAACGCGCCGGGGAGTGCCTGTGCAACCTGGTCGGCCCCTCGCTCTGCCTTCAGCAATGCAAGCACTGCGGAGCTGTCTAAAACGACGTCATTCTCCACGAGCGGCCCGACGTTCAGCAATCAGTTCGTCAGCCAAGCTGCGTGACGGATCGCCGAACCGCGCCGCCAGTGCCTGCAAGTCTGCGATGGCATCCAAAAGGGACTCCGTAACGAGTTTGCCCTCATGCACGCGTGTTACTGTTCGCTGTTCAAGCGGCAGATGGTGGGTCGAGTTGCTCATAAGGACGCCTCCTCGCAATCACTCAAGAATAAGCCTTGCGACGCGGTATGTCATCGCCTCGTTCTGCCAAGACCCACCAACCCTCACGCCGCCTTCGTGCCGCCGACCGTCAGGCCGTCGATCCGCAGGGTGGGCTGGCCGACGCCGACGGGTACGCCCTGGCCGGCCTTGCCGCAGACACCGATACCGGGGTCCATAGAGCTGTCATTGCCGATCATGGTGACCTTGGTCAGCGAGTCGGGGCCATTGCCGATCAGGGTGGCACCCTTGACCGCCGGACCCAGCTTGCCATCTTCGATCAGATAGGCCTCGCTGGCGGAAAATACGAACTTGCCAGAGACGATATCGACCTGACCGCCAGAGAAATTGGCGGCAAAGATACCGCGCTTGACCGAGGCGATAATCTCGTCGGGCGATTTGTCGCCGCCGCGCATCACGGTGTTGGTCATGCGCGGCATGGGCATGTGGGCATAGCCCTGGCGACGGCCATTGCCCGTGGGCTTCACACCCATCAACCGGGCGTTCAGCCGGTCCTGCATATAGCCCTTCAGGATGCCATCCTCGATCAGGACGGTGCACTGGCTGGGCGTGCCTTCATCATCCACGGTGATGGACCCGCGCCGCCCCTCGATGGAGCCATCATCGACAACGGTAACACCGGGGGCGGCCACCCGCTGGCCCAGCAGTCCGGAGAAGGCCGACGTCTGCTTGCGGTTGAAATCACCCTCCAGGCCATGGCCGATGGCTTCGTGCAGCAGGATGCCGCACCAGCCGGGGCCCAGCACGACCGGCATCTCTCCCGCCGGTGCCTCGATGGAGCCGAGATTGATCAGGGCCCCGCGCAGCGCCTCGTCGACATAGCCCTGCCACACTTCCGGCTCCAGGAACTGCTGATAGGTGCGGCGCCCGCCGGCCCCGTGGCTGCCCGATTCCATGCGGTCGCCATCGGCCACGACGACCGAAACGTTCAGGCGGACCAGGGGACGGATGTCGGCGACCCGGCTGCCATCGGCGCGGATGATCTGCACGGCCTGCCATTCACCCGACAGCGAGGCGGAGACCTGCCGCACGCGGGCGTCCTTGGCACGGGCATAGGCGTCGATCTGTTCCAGCAGCTTCACCTTGGCCTCGAACGGCACCAGGACCAGCGGGTTATCGCTGGCATAGAGCAGGCGGTTGGTGCCGATCGGCGCCTCGGCCATCATGCCGCTATGACCGGCATGCACGGCGCGGACGGTGTCGCCCGCGCGGCGGATGGCATCCTCGGTCAGAACCGACGCATGGGCGTACCCGGTGGCCTCGTCCGCGACAGCCCGCAGGCCGAATCCCTGGCTGGTGTCGAACGACGCGCTCTTCAGCTTGCCATCGTCCCAGGCGAAGCTTTCGCTCTGCGCATATTCCAGGAACAGCTCGCCATCATCGGCGCCGCGCAGCGCGTTGGTGACCAGTCCCCCCGTGCGGCCCAGGTCAAGGCCGGCCTGATTGAAGAAGATTTCATCGGTCTGGGACAGAAGCGACATGGCGCGCGGCCTTCCTTGGCAACGGATATAAGGTCTTCCGTCAGAATGGCGATGCGCTGCGCCGCTGGCAAGGCTGCCGGGCACTGCCATGCGCAAGATCAATTGCCCGCCCCCCTGCGACGCAATGCCCACCGGCCTTGCAGAGCACGGATGGCGGACGATCTTGCCGTTTGTGGGTGCTTGCCTGTATGGTCTGCGA
>JAEMSB010000127.1:5283-9588 GCA_016463045.1 Niveispirillum sp. | reverse complement strand
GCGTCCAGGTGATTGAGGTAGAGATGCACATCCCCACCCATCCACACAAACTCACCCAGGCGCAGCCCCGCCTGCTGCGCCAGCATGGCCTGCAAGGCCACGGCGCCGGTCAGGTTGAAGGGCAGGCCCAGCAGCACGTCGCAGCTGCGCTGATACATCAGCCCGTTCAGTCGGCCATCGCTGGTGACATGGTACTGATAGACCATGTGACAGGGCGGCAGGGCCATGCCGCCCAGTTCCGGCACGTTCCAGGCATGGAACAGCAGGCGGCGGCTGGCCGGTGTTTCGCGCAGGCCCTTGATCAGGGCCGCGATCTGGTCATGTTCGCGCCCGTCGGGACCCAGCCAGCGGCGCCATTGCTTGCCATAGACGGGCCCCAGCTCGCCCCAGCGGGCGGCGAACGCGTCATCCTCGACAATCCGCTGCTCAAAATCCTTCTGGCTGATCGCCTCCCCCGTTTCCCGGCGATAGGTAGCCAGCGGCCAGTCGGTCCAGATGGTGACCTTTTCCTTCAACAGCGGCTGGATATTGGTGCCGCCGGTCAGGAACCACAGCATTTCCTTGACCGCTAGTTTCCAATAGACGCGCTTGGTGGTCAGGATAGGGACCGTCCCATCCGACAGGTCGAACCGCATCATGGCCCCGAACAGGGAAAGGGTGCCGACACCCGTCCGGTCGACGCGACGGTCGCCACGGGCCAGGATGTCTTCCATCAGGTCCAGATATTGCTGTTCGGGATGGCGCATCGCGTGTCGGCCCTGCTTTGCCTGTCATGCTGCAAGTGGTTGTTCATTAGCCCGGCGGGCGGCTATTGTCACCCATCGACCGTCTGGAGACTTCACCTTGTTTCTTTCCGTGATCGCCGCCGTCGCCCGCAATGGGGTTATCGGCCATGAAGGCCGCATGCCCTGGAAGCTGCCCAATGATCTGCGCTTCTTCAAGCAGGTGACCATGGGCAAGCCCATGATCATGGGCCGCAAGACCTGGGAAAGTTTCGGATCGAAGCCCCTGCCCGGCCGCCCGCACATCGTGATCACCGGCAACCGCGATTTCGTGGCCGAGGGCGCGATTGTCGTCCATGACCTGGAAGCTGCCATCGACACGGGCAAGCGCCTGGCGGAGGAAGCCGGCGGGAACGAGGTGATGGTGATCGGCGGGGCGCAAATCTACGCCGCCGCCCTGCCCCTGGCCGACCGCGTATTTCTGACAGAGATCGCGGCCAGCCCCGTGGGCGACACCTATTTCCCGGAATTCGACCGCACCGCCTTCTTAGGAGAGGAACTGGGCATGCAGATGGCCAAGGGGCCAGAAGAACCCGCCTTCCGCGTCATGCTGTTCCATCGGCGGTAAGGCGATGGCAGCGCTGCTTGCCTGGCAGGAAATAACGGTCGGGTCCGGCCTGATGCTGTCGGCTGCGTCCAGCATCAGGGTCGATCCCGACATGCTGGTGCATCAGGTTCAGGCCGCCATCGACAGCGTGCCGGATGAGCAGCGCAACCGTTTCGGCAACCCCAGCGGCGATTGGACCGCCATCACGTTGCTGTACAAAGACCAGAAGGGGATGCCGGTACCACAGCCGCCGCTGGCCCATATCCCCCTGCTGTCCGACCTGCTGCGCGATGCCGGGATCGACCCGTTCGGCCTGCACATCACGCGGCAGCCGCCGGGTGTGGACCTGAAATGGCATTTTGACCATCAGGCCCTGCATCTGGACATCTGCCGTCTGCTGCTGCCGGTGCGCGTGCCGGCGGAGGCCTTCACCTGGATCGGGCATGAGAAGGTGGCCTACCCGCCCGGCACCCTGTGGACGGGCGACTTTGCCCTGCCCCATCAGGTCGAGAACCAGACGGATCAGGAACGGATCGTCATCGCCATCGACAGCCCTGTGACGCCCGCCATCCAGGCCCTGTTTCCCGCAGACCTCTACGCCCATGCTGAACAGCGCATGGCGTTGACCCAGCAGGCAATCAACGCCCTGCTGCCCTTCCGCGCCCAGGCCCACTGAAGCGCTTCATCAAAATTCTTGACCGATCGTTCGTTTTCGCTCAATGTCTCCACCGGAGACTTCAAGCCATGCTGAAAATCATCCTTCCCCTTTTGTTCAAGGTGAGGCCCAAGATGGTCTATGACATGATCCGCCAGCAGATGGTGGGTTCCCTGCCCTTCGTGCGCCATTGCGGCATTGATCTGGTCAGCATTGGCGACGGCATCGCCGAGGCGCGGGTGACCGACCGGGCCGAGGTGAAGAACCATATCGGCACGCCCCATGCCGGCGTCATCTTCACGCTGGCGGAGACGGCGAGCGGCGGGGCGATGGCCGGTGCCATGGCGCCTGTCCTGGCCAGCATCCGCCCCGTGGCGGCCCAGGCCACGATCCAGTATCTGGCCGTGGCCAAGGGCGATCTGCGCGCCGTGGCCCGTACGGGCCGGTCGGGTGCCGATCTGCGGGCGGAACTGGAATCCTCCGGCAAGGTGCGCTTCCCCGTGGAGGTGGAGATCCTGGACGGCGCCGGCAGCCCCGTGTCGAAGATGGTGGTGGAATGGTACGTCAGCCCCAAGCGGTCCTGACCACCGACTTGGCCCCCCGCCGCGACAGCTTCCACCATGGCGACCTGCGCGCCGCATCCCTGTCGGCGGCCCTGGCCATGGTGGAGGCAGGCGGCCCGGAGGCCCTGTCCTTCCGCGCGGTCGCGGCGGCGGTCGGTGTCAATCACCGCGCGCTTTACCGCCATTTCGCGGACAAGCATGAACTGACCCTGGCCCTGGCGGCACAGGGGTTCGATGGGCTGGCCGCCGTGATCCAGGCTGGGTTCGATGGCGAGGGGGGACAGCCCTGCCCCGGCCCGCTTTATCGCGCCTATGTGGATTTCGCCCTGGACCGGCCCGCGCTCTACGCCCTGATGTATGGTATTCCGGGGCAGGATTACCTGACCCATCCGGCCCTGGCCCCGTCGGTCGCCAAGGTCACGCGCCTTGCGGGCAAGGCCTTCCGCCGGGCCGACGATCCGCCCGGCTTCTCCATCGCGATCCGCGACCGCGTCATGCGCGCCTGGGGGGAGGTGCATGGCCTGTGCGACCTGTGGCAGCGCGGGGCGCTGCGGGCACGGGATGCCGCATCGGCCAAGGCCTATATCCTTGGTTTGCTGACACCATAATTCGACCGCCACCCCTGCGCCGCGCGATATCCCGCCGCGCTTGTTTGGCACTTCACGCCAGGGCGCGGGCGGCTATCTTCTGCACGCCATGCAATTGACCACCATCCCCGAACACATCCTCCCGGATGCCTTGGCCGCTATCGCCAGCAACTTGGCCCCTGAGAGCCGGACGGCCAAGGTGCTGGCCCGCATTGCGGCCACGCAAGCCCTGATCGCGCTGGGTGTGGACACGCCGTCCCACCGGGATGCGGCCATTGATCTGGCCCGCCGCTTTGGCATCGGCGTGATTGATGAGGAGCCGCAGGCTGCCTTTTCCTATGATGGTCAAGCCATCCGCACCCGGTCAGAGGCCTATGTCCTGATCCATGAGGTGGCACACTGGCTGGTGGCCCCGCCCGAACGCCGGGGCCTGATTGATTTCGGCCTGGGTGCCGGGCCTGAATCCGGCCGCGTGGACGAGGCCAACCGCGCGCTGGCCGTGGGCAAGGATGACCAGATACGCGAAGAGGCGCTGGCCTCGCTGCTGGGCATCCTGTGGGAGGTGGAGTTGGGCCAGCCCGCCATCCTGGCCTTCCTGGAACAGAACTGGCTGGAGGGCTGGGAACGGCCAGCCTGTGCTGAGAATCTGATCGACAATGTCGAAGCGCTTTTCCAGGCGGGTTTGATCAATGCGGATGGGCAGCCGATTCCGCCGGAATCGTGCGTGGATCGCATCTGCGCCGCAGCTTGATTTCGTTATTTCACACCCCCTTGCGGGTGGTTTGAGGATGCGGTTCCCTGAAGGCAAAACCATTTGCCCCAGGGGGGAAACATGTCCGGCGCACCCGCCATCCTGTCCATGATCGGCAACACCCCGATCGTCCGTGTCAGCCGTTTCGATACCGGCCCGTGTGAGCTGTATCTGAAGCTGGAGAACCAGAATCCCGGTGGGTCCATCAAGGACCGTATCGCGCTAAAGATGATCGAGGCGGCGGAGGCAGAGGGCAAGCTGGCCCCCGGCGGCACCGTCATCGAGGCGACGGCGGGCAATACCGGCCTGGGCCTGGCCCTGGTCTGCGCCGCCAAGGGTTACCGCCTGATCCTGGTCATCCCGGACAAGATGGCCACCGAGAAGATCAACAATCTGCGCGCCCTGGGCGCACAGATCCAC
>JAEMSB010000127.1:1147-5273 GCA_016463045.1 Niveispirillum sp. | reverse complement strand
CCCGCCTATTACCAGGACATTGCCGAACGCCTGTCGAATGAAATTCCCGGCAGCTTCTATGTGAACCAGTTCGCCAACCCCGCCAATCCCCGCGCGCATGAGGAATGGACGGGTCCGGAAATGCTGCGCCAAATGGATGGCGACATTGACGCGGTGGTGGCCGGCATCGGCTCTGGCGGTACCTTCACGGGCCTGGGCGCCTTCTTCGCCAAGGCCAGCCCAAAGACCGCCATGGTCATCGCCGACCCGGTGGGCTCCATCATCGCCGATCTGGTGAACAAGGGCACCCATGACGAGCCCGGCTCCTGGGTGGTCGAAGGCGTGGGCGAGGATTTCGTGCCCCCCATCTGCGACCTTCAGTACGCCAAGGCCGCCTATTATGTCAGCGATACCGAAAGCCTGAACGCCGCGCGCGACCTGCTGCGGCTGGAGGGCATCCTGGCCGGGTCCTCATCGGGCACGCTGTTCGCGGCGGCGCTGAAATATTGCCGGGCGCAGACGACGCCCAAGAAGGTCATCACGTTTGTCTGCGACACGGGCAACAAGTACCTGTCAAAGATGTTCAACGATGCCTGGATGGAAGATCACGGCTTCACCCCGCGCGAGCGCCATAACGATCTGCGCGACCTGATGACCCGCCGCTTCGACAAGGGCCAGGTGGTAACGGTGGGGCCGGAGGATACGCTGCTGACCGCGTACAAGCGGATGCGGATTTCTGACGTGTCACAGTTGCCCGTGATGGAAGGCGAACGGGTGATCGGCATCCTGGATGAAAGCGACCTGCTGCTGCATGTCGAAAAGGACCCGGCGCGGTTCCGGGACAAGGTCTATACGGCCATGGTCAACCGGCTGGAAACCCTGCCCGTGACCGCGACCATGGCCGACCTGCGCGCCCTGTTCAACCGCAACATGGTGGCCATCATCATGGACGGCCCGGTATTCCTGGGCCTGTTGACCCGCACCGACGTGTTGAACCATCTGCGCCGGCAGTTGGGGTGAGGCGGCGGCTTATTGATGACGTCCACACATCCTCTGGCACCTTCCGCCTTCCCGGCGAAGGCCGGGAAGGCAAGAAAGGGCGGATCAAATAAAAAAGGGGCGGTGTCGGATGACAACGCCCCTTTTTCACTCGTAAGACAGCAACTCACATCGTCGTCTTGTTATCCAGCGCATAACCCGCCGAACGGACGGTGCGGATCACGTCCTGTTCTTCCGTCTCGTTCAGGGCCTTGCGCAGCCGGCGGATATGCACATCCACGGTGCGCAACTCGACATAGACGTCGTGGCCCCAGACGATGTCCAGCAGCTGTTCACGCGAAAAAACCCGCCCCGGATGCTGCATGAAATGGCGCAGCAGGGCGAACTCCTTCGGACCCAGATGGATATCCCGGCCCCCGCGCCGCACGCGGTGCGCCGCCAGATCCATGGAGATGTCGGAGAAGCGCAGCAGCTCCTCCGCCAGACCCGGCGAGGCGCGGCGCAGGACGGCGCGGATGCGGGCGACCAGTTCGGTGGGGCTGAACGGCTTGGACAGGTAATCATCCGCCCCACTGTTCAGGCCACGGACCTTATCCGCCTCTTCCCCGCGCGCCGTCAGCATGATGACGGGCGTCTCACGGGTCTTGGGGTTGCGACGCAACTGGCGGCAGACCTCCAGCCCGCTCATCAGCGGCAGCATCCAGTCCAGCAGGATCAGATGCGGGCTGCGTTCATCGGCCAGAAGCAGGGCTTCTTCCCCGTCACCAGCGGTGATGACCCGGAACCCTTCGCGTTCCAGATTGTAGGACAGCAGCGTGACGAGGTCGGCCTCGTCTTCAACAACCAGGATCAGCGGCTTCAAGGCGGCGTTCATCGGGGTCCCTTGGCGCTAAATGGTGGCAGGGCGGGGCTGGTTCAGCCCTCGCCCTCAACCGGTTCAATGATGGTGAAGCTGGACTTGTCGTTCTTGGGCCGTTCCGCCGTCAGCGGCTGGCCCTTGACCAGGAAATGCACGGTTTCCGCAATGTTCGTCGCATGGTCGCCGGCACGTTCCAGGTTCTTGGCGATGAACAGCAGATGCGTGCAGGGGGTGATGTTGCGCGGGTCTTCCATCATGTAGGTCAGGACCTCGCGGAACAGGCTGGTGTAAAGATCATCCAGCTCCTCATCCCGGTGCCAGGCGGCCACGGCCTTTTCGACGTCGCGGTCGATATAGGCGTCCAAAACATCCTTCAGCATCTCCTGCACCAGGCGACCCATGCGCGGGATGGTCCCGGCGGGGCGCATGACCGGTAGCTGGGCCAGCGCGATGGAGCGCTTGGCGATATTGGCGGCATAATCGCCCGTGCGTTCCAGATCCGCGGAGATTTTCAAGGCGGCCAGTACTTCACGCAGGTCCACACCGACCGGCGCGCGCAGCGCCAGCATGCGGATGGCATCATGTTCGATCTGGCGCTCAAACTCATCCAGGCGAGCATCACCCTGCATGACTTTGGTGGCGCCTTCGACATCGCGGCGGCCCACGGCCTGCACGGCCGCTTCCACCTGCGCCTCCACCACGCCGCCCATCTGGGCGATCAGGTTGGACAGGCGCTGCAATTCCGCCTCAAAGGACTTGACGGTATGTTCGGTCGGCGACATGGACGTAAACCCTCAAAGCGTAAAGAGCGTTGGTTGGGGGACTGGTATCAACCGTAACGGCCGGTAATGTACCCCTGGGTGCGCTCGTCGCGCGGGTTGGTGAAAATCTCTTCCGTGTCACCCACCTCCACCAGATCGCCCAGATGGAAGAAGGCCGTGCGCTGCGACACGCGGGCGGCCTGCTGCATGTTGTGGGTGACGATGGCGATGGTGAAGCTCTCGCGCAGTTCGTCGATCAGCTCTTCGATATGCGCGGTGGCGATGGGGTCCAGGGCCGAGCAGGGCTCATCCATCAGGATGACTTCCGGGCTGACGGCAACGGCGCGCGCGATGCACAGGCGCTGCTGCTGACCACCCGACAGGCCGGTGCCCGGCTCATGCAGGCGATCCTTGACCTCGTTCCACAGGCCGGCGCGCTTCAGCGACGTTTCGACAATGGCATCGAACTCGTCCTTGCGGGTGGCAAGACCATGCAGCTTGGGCCCGTAGATCACATTTTCATAGATCGACTTCGGAAACGGGTTCGGCTTCTGGAACACCATGCCGACCCGGGCGCGCAGCTGCACCACGTCCAGCTTGGGATCATAGATATCTTCGCCATCCAACAGGATCTTGCCTTCGACGCGGCAGATATCGATCGTGTCGTTCATGCGGTTCAGCGTCCGCAGGAACGTGGACTTGCCACAGCCCGACGGGCCGATCATGGCCAGAACCTCGTTCTGGTACAGATCGACATTGACGCCGTGCAGGGCACGCTTGGCGCCGTAAAACACCTTCACGTCACGGGCCGACATCTTCACCGTCTGCGCGACGGCGGCCTGGGCGGGCTTGTTCAGGGTCATGCTGTCCATGGTTACCACCGACGTTCGAATTTCTTGCGCAGCCAGATGGCGGCACCGTTCATCAGGATCAGGAAGGCCAGCAGCACAAGGATGGCGGCCGAGGTCAGTTCGACAAAGCCACGTTCCGGCTTGTCCGCCCAGATGAAGATCTGCACGGGCAGGACAGAGGAGCTGGCAAGCAGGCTATCGGGCGCCGACGTGACAAAGGCATTCATGCCGATCATCAGCAGCGGTGCCGTCTCACCCACGGCATGGGCCATGCCGATGATGGTGCCCGTCATGATGCCCGGCATGGCCAGCGGCAGCACATGGTGCATCACCGCCTGAAGCTTGGACGCACCCATACCCAGTGCGGCCTCGCGGATCGAGGGCGGAACCGCCTTCAACGCGGCGCGGCTGGCGATGATGATGGTGGGCAGAACCAGCAGACCCAGCACCAGACCACCGACCAGCGGGGCAGAACGCGGCATACCGAAGAAGTTGAGGAACACCGCCAGACCCAAGAGACCGAACACGATGGAGGGCACGGCCGCCAGATTGTTGATGTTCACCTCGATGATCTCGGTAAATCGGTTCTTGGGCGCGAATTCTTCCAGATAGACCGCCGCCGCAACGCCGATGGGCAGGGAGATGGCCAGCGTGACCAGCATCGTCAACAGCGTCCC
>JAEMSB010000127.1:0-1137 GCA_016463045.1 Niveispirillum sp. | reverse complement strand
CCGGCGCCGGCGTTTGCCTGTGAAGAGGGGATGAGAGGAGGTTGAGCGAAAATAAAAAAAAGGCTAGTCGCTCGCGCAGCCGCGCCTCACTCGCTCGCCATCGCTCACCATTCCCCACGCCGATGGGCAGGGAGATGGCCAGCGTGACCAGCATCGTCAACAGCGTCCCTACCGCCGCACCAAGCAAGCCTGCCAATTCAGGGTAGTTGCTGTCGCTGGCGGTAAAGAAGGTGGTGTTGAAGGCCGACTTCACGTCGCCGCGCTGTTCCAGACTGTCGAACCAGGCCAGTTGCTTGTCGTTGATCGGACGCTCAATCTCGGGCAGGTCGCGGTCGATGCCGCCCTTGACGATCTGGTTGATACCGTCGGACGCCGGCAGCCAGACATCAATCGTCTGACCAACCAGGGCCGGGTTCTTGTCCAGCATCTGGCCCAGGCGAACACCGGCTACGGGGCTGACCAGACCGCGCAGGTCGCGCTTCTCCGTCCGGCCCGTGACATCGGGGAATGCCTTGTACAGCGCGTCAGTCACCAACGTCTGGAACGCACCACGATCCCACTCGGCCGGGTTGCCGGTACCCTGCGGGTCGATGGTGCCGGCATCGATGGTCACCGCCAGCTTGACCTCCGTCTGGAAGAAGGCGGAGGTGCCTTCCTTCAGCAGGGTCGACAGCAGGATGACCAGCATCGAGCAGGCGAACAGAATGGCCAGGATGCCATAAAGGCGGAAGCGGCGTTCGGCGGCATAGCGCGCCTTCAGTCGCTTGGTGGCGGCGTCGCCGGTGTGAAGGGACACGGGCATGGCTGTTTGCATCGGCTCTGCGATCTCAGTCATATTTTTCCCGGTATTTCTGGACGATGCGGAGGGCAACGACATTCAGCGCCAGGGTCACCAGGAACAGGACCAGACCCAGGGCGAAGACCGACAGCGTCTTGGCGCTGTCAAACTCCTGGTCACCGACCAGGATGGACTTGATCTGCACCGTCACGGTGGTGACGCTTTCCAGCGGGTTCAGGGTCAGGCTGGCCTGCAGGCCGGCGGCCATCACCACGATCATCGTCTCGCCGATGGCGCGGCTGACCGCCAACAGCATGGCACCCACGATGCCGGGCAAAGCGGCGGGCAGCAGCACCTGC
>JAEMSB010000126.1 GCA_016463045.1 Niveispirillum sp. | reverse complement strand
GTGGTGAAGACGGTTGCCGGCAAGGTGCGCGGTCGTACCGTCGAGGGCATCCATGTCTTCAAGGGTGTGCGCTATGGCGCTGATACTGCGACGCGGCGGTTTCAGGCCCCGCTGCCGCCCCAGCCCTGGAAGGGCGTGGTGGAGGCGGTAGAGTATGGCAATGCCAGTCCGCAGGGATCGAAGGAGGAGCGGCAGTCGGAGGATTGCCTGTTCCTGAATGTCTGGACGCCGGGCCTGGGCGACGGCGCCAAGCGGCCCGTCATGGTCTATATCCATGGCGGTGCCTATGCCAACGGGTCGGGGTCGGACGCGCTTTATGACGGTACGCGGCTGTCGCGGCGCGGCGATGTGGTGGTGGTCACCCTCAATCACCGCCTGAACCTGTTCGGCTATCTTTATCTGGCGCGACTGGGCGGGCTGGACGATCCACGTTTTGCCGATAGCGGCAATGCCGGCCAACTGGACCTGATCCTGGCCCTGCAATGGGTGCGGGACAATATCGCTGCCTTTGGCGGGGACCCTGGCAATGTCATGCTGTTCGGGCAGTCGGGCGGTGGGGCCAAGATCGCCACCCTGATGGCCATGCCGGCGGCGCGCGGCCTGTTCCACAAGGTTGCCACCATGAGCGGGCAGCAGGTGACGGCAGGCGGCCCGCGCAACGCCACGTCCCGCGCCGTGGCCGTTCTGAAACAGCTTGGGCTGAGTACCGACAGGGCGGGGGCGGAAGCGCTGCTGACCATGGCGGTCGAGCAGGTAAAGGCCGGGCTGAAGGCGGTGGACCCGGTGGCAGGGTCGGGTGGTGTCTATGCCGGCCCGGTCCTGGATGGGCGCAATCTACCTCGCCATCCCTTCTTTCCCGACGCGCCGGCACTATCCGCCGATATCCCGATGATCATCGGCAATACCCATGACGAGACGCGCAGCCTGATCGGCGGGGGCGACCCCTCGGTCTTTACCCTGACCTGGGACGCGTTGCCGGAGAAGCTGTTCCCCGCCATGCGGGTGGATATCGCGCCGGAGACCGTGATTGCCGAGTATCGCCGACTTTACCCGCATTACAGCCCGTCGGACGTGTTCTTTGCCGCCACCACGGCGGGCCGGTCCTGGCGCGGGGCGGTGGAGGAGTTGGAGGCGCGGGCGAAACAGGCGCCGGGTGCGGCACCTACCTGGGCCTACCAACTGGATTTCCGCAGCCCGCGCGATGGCGGCAAATGGGGTGCACATCACACGCTGGATATCCCGCTTGCCTTTGACAATATCGCCCAGCCGGGCAGCGAGACCGGGGCCGGGCCGGAGGCGCAGGATATGGCAGGTCGGCTGGCCGATGCCTTCATCGCGTTGGCCCGCAAGGGCGACCCCAACCATCCGGGCCTGCCGGCCTGGGCACCCTATGACCTGTCGCGTCGGCAGACCATGGTGCTGAACAGTGAATGCCGGATGGCGGATGACCCGCGCGGGGCCGAACGCCGGCTGTTCAGCGCGGTGCCGTTTGTGCAGTTCGGGACGTAATGCCCGCCCAGATGGCCTTCACCTGTGCCGCCATGCCCATCAGGTCCAGTGGTTTGGTGATGACACCGACGGCACCCAGCGCCAGCAGTTCGGCGCGTTCGGCGTCGGTATCCTTGGCCGTCACGAACAGCACGGGCAGGGAGGCCGTGAATTCGTCGGCGCGCAAGGCGGCCAAGGTACCGGGGCCGTCAAGTCCCGGCATCACCACATCCAACAGCACCATCTGTGCCTGACTGATCCGGGCCAGCATCGGGGCCTGCGCACCATCAGCGCAGAGTGTAACCTCCAGTCCGCCGATTGTGGCCAGCGCCAACTCGGCCATGGACCGCAGGTCGGGATCGTCATCAACGTAAAGGACCCTGGATAATTCCATCAATCATTCTCCAACCCAACCTTTATGGCAGGTTCCATGCCTCGACAGGGTTCCTGGTGCCGGCATAGAATGCAACCGTAAACCACCGCCATCCGCGGAACTGTTGATGAACAATCCGATTCCACCTGTTTCCATTGCCACCCGGCAAAGGGAAATTCGTGAACAATATGTGTTGATGCTTCCCGAGCGTCTGGCCGCGCTGGCGCAGGCGGCGGGCGATGCGCGCCGGCTTTCAAGTCTGGCGCATGGCCTGATCGGATCGGCCAGCACCTTTGGCTTCACGGAGCTGGCAGAGGCCGCCCGCCAGCTGGATCAGGCGACCCGCGCCCTGGTGGCGGGGGAGGAGGAAGCGGCCACCCGCATCGATGCGGCCCTGGCGCTTGCCCTGCGTCTGGGCGAACAGGTCGCGACCAGCCCGGTTCCCGAAATATCGGAGGAGGAAACCAGCGTACGCGCCGAGGAAATCACCGTCTATCTTCTGGAAGATGATACGGTGCAGGCGCGTGAACTGGTGGCGCAACTCCGCCCCTATGGCTATCACGCCATCGCCTTTGCCGATCCCGACAGTTTCGCCAATGCCGTCCGGACCTGCGCGCCTGAGGCGATGCTGGTCGACATCATCTGCGGCCCCGATACTGATGCCGGCAGCGACGTCGTCGCCAGCCTGTCGGCGGAAGGACCGGTTCCGCCCACCATCTTTCTGTCGGGCCGTGATGATTTTGAGGCGCGGCTGGCGGCCGTGCGGGCGGGTGGTGCCGGGTATCTGGTCAAACCCGTGGACCCGGCGGTCCTGGCCGAACGGCTAGACCAGATCATCGGGCGTGACAGCGTCCGGCCCTATCGCGTGCTGTTGGTCGATGATGACGCCCTGGTCGCCGCCGAATATGCAACGGCGCTGGGCGCGGTCGGCATGGAGGTGGAGGTACTGGCCGACCCAGTGCGGGCCATCGACCATATTCGCCGCTTCCTGCCTGATCTTCTGTTGCTGGATAACCGCATGCCGGGCTGCTCCGGCCTGGAACTGGCCGCCGTGCTGCGCCAGCAGGAAGGGATGCTGTCGCTGCCCATCCTGTTCCTGACAGCGGACGAGGAATTGACCGACAAGCGGCTGGCGCTGGACCTTGGGGCCGAGGATCTGCTGCGCAAGCCGATTAAGGCAGCCAAGCTGGTGGAACAGGTGCGCGCCCGCGTGCGCCGCGCCCGGCAGCTTCACGCCATGATGGCCCGTGACAGCCTGACCGGCGCCCTGAACCATGCCATGGTGCAGGAACATCTGGCGACGGAACTGGCCCGTGCCCGGCGGGAAGGGGTGCCCCTGTCCTTTGCCATGATCGATGTCGACCGGTTCAAGCGGGTCAATGACGAGCACGGGCATGCGGCGGGGGACCGGGTGCTGCGGTCGCTGTCACGCCTGCTGCGTCAGCGACTGCGGCGCAGCGACATTGTGGGCCGGTACGGGGGCGAGGAATTCGCCGTCATCCTGCCCCGCACCAACCCGCAGGAAGCGGCCCACATTCTGGATAATCTGCGCAAGGCCTTTCATGCCGTGGGCTTCCGGGGCGCCGATGACAAGCTGTTCCATGTCACCTACAGCGCCGGCGTGGCCGGCCTGAGCGAGACGGGCGATCTTGCATCCCTGAACCTTTCCGCCGATGCCGCGCTGTATTTCGCGAAGCGGGCCGGGCGCGACCGCGTGCATGTTTCCGGCTCCATCTCCGCCTCTGCGTGAGCCTTTCCTGGCATTCGGTGTGGCAACCGCCGATGGAAGTGCTTAAAAGGAAAGGGAGGGCCCGCAACCGTGCGGGTGTACGGGTGTAGCCGGGGCAAGGGGCCGGATGAGCACAGAGGCGCCACATCTGCTGATCGTGGAGGACAGCCCCACGCAGGCATTGCAGATGGAAATCACGCTGGCCGCCCAGGGCTGGACCGCGGAAGTCTGTGCCACAGCCGAGGATGCGCTTGAAAAGCTGAACGGCGCCCTGCCGGATGCGCTGCTGGTCGATTACCATTTGCCGCGCATGAGCGGGGATGAATTCATCCGCCGCGTCCGCTTGAATGTCCGCACGCGCCAGCTGCCCATCATCATGTTGACGGATGAGGTGACGGCGGAGGCGGAGTTCCGGGGTATCGAAAGCGGTGCCGACGCCTATGTCCCGAAATCCGCCGACAGTGACCTGCTGCCGGCCCGCATCAATGCCCTGCTGAAACGCCGACCGGGTACGGATTTCCATGCCTCGGCCCAGGCATTGCGGCAATGCCGGCTGATGATCGTCGATGACAGCCCCACCTTTCTGGAATTCCTGCGCGGGATTCTGGAGGAGGAGGGGCATGATGTCGTCCCGCTTCTGTCGGGCAAGGAGGCCCTGGAACGGGCGGAAACGGAAAGTTTCGACTGTGTCATCGTCGATCTGAACATGCCGGAGATCGACGGGGTGGAACTGTGCGGTCGCCTGGACGGCGTGCGGCGGCGGCGCGAGGAACTGTTCCAGATCGTCATGCTGACCGCCAGCGACAGCAAGACCGACCTGATGCGCGGGCTGGAGGCCGGGGCTGACGATTATGTCACCAAGGCCAACGATATCGAGATCATCAAGGCGCGCATCCGCGCCCTGCTGCGCCGCAAGCTGCTGCATGAGGAAAATCTGCGCATTTCCATGGAGTTCCGCGCCAAGGAGCGGGAACTGGAACGCGCACATGAGGATAAAAGGCTGGTGGAAGCGCGGGCGGCCCTGGCCGACGCCCTGGAAAAGACCAACCGCGAGCTGACCCAGGCGCAGGTGGAACTGACCCGCGCCAAGGATCAGGCGGAGGCGGCCAACCGCGCCAAGTCCGAATTCCTGGCCAATATGAGCCATGAGCTGCGCACGCCGATGAATGGCATCATCGGCATGAATACATTGCTGCTGACCACGGCCCTGACGCCCGAACAGCGGCATTCGGCGGAACTGGTCGGGTCATCGGCCAAGCTGCTGCTGAGCCTGCTGAACGATATCCTGGATATTTCCAAGCTGGAGGCCAATCAGGTCACGCTGGAACATATCGAATTCGATGTGGCCAAGCTGTTCGAGGAGACGGCCCTGCTGATGGCGCCGAAGGCCGCCGAGCATGGGATCGAACTGGTCCTGGATATCGATCCATCGGCCCGGCGCACCGCCGTCAGCGACCCAACCCGTATCCGGCAGGTTGTGCTGAACCTGATCGGCAATGCCATCAAGTTCACGGCCAAGGGCGGTGTCACGGTCAGCGTTGCGGTGCATGAGGGGGCGGGCGGCGTCCTGACCCTGGATACGCAGGTCATCGATACCGGCATCGGCATTCCGCCCGACGCCGTGAACCGGCTGTTCGAGAAATTCGTGCAGGCAGACAGTTCCGTCAGCCGGCGGTTCGGGGGTACTGGCCTGGGGCTGGCCATCTGCCGGGAGACGGTCGGTCTGCTGGGCGGGCGCATCGGGGTGGAAAGCACTGTCGGGGCGGGGTCGACCTTCTGGTTCACCATCGCGCTGGCGGCGGCAGAAGAGGCGGCGGTGCATCCGGCCCCGCTGCCCGATCTGGCTGGGAAGCTGGCCCTGCTGCTGGTACCGGAAGGGATCGTGCGGGCGCCGCTGGCCCGTGAATTGTCACGCCTGGGGCTGCGGGTGCGGGTAGAGGCAACCGACGACGGGGTGGCGGAAATCGCAGCGGGCCTGCTGTCGCCCGACATCGTGCTGCTGGACCTGGGTGTGGTGGCGGAAACCGGGGCCGGCGTGGCGCAGCGGCTGCGCGGAATGCTGCCCCAGGCGCGGCTGATCATGCTTCGGTCCATGACAGGGGTGGCGGCGGGGCCAGCGGCCATCAATGCCACGCTGGACAAGCCCGTGCTGCGCCAGGACCTGATCGCGGTGCTGCGCGGTGGGCAGCCTGTGACGGTTGCCGAGAAGCCGGTGCCAGCGCCGCCCACCGGCGCCGTTGTGGCGCTGGCCGGCGAAGGGGCGCGCATCCTTCTGGCCGAGGATAATTATGTGAACCAGCAGGTGGCGCTGCATATGCTGACCGGGGCCGGCCACCGTGTCGATATCGCCAACCATGGTGGGGAGGCGGTGGCGGCGCTGGAGGCGCGGGATTACGATCTGGTGCTGATGGATGTACAGATGCCCGTCGTTGACGGGCTGGAGGCCACGCGCCGCATCCGCGCCATGGGCGGGCCGCGCGGCGGCATCCCCATCATCGCCATGACGGCCAATGCCATGACGGGGGTGGAGGCTGAATACCGCGCAGCCGGCATGGATGATTACATCTCCAAGCCGGTTGAATATCAGGAATTCCTGACCAAGGTGCGGGCTTGGCTGGACCGGCGCCGGGCGGCGGGGGCCGCAGCCCTGGCGGAACCGGCAGTGACGGTGGAGGCGGGTGACCTGGATCTGGCCACCGTCCGCCAGTTGCGCGAGATGATGGGGGCCGCCGCCTTTGAGCGGCTGCTGGGCCAGTTCCTGGATAATTCCCGCGCCCGTCTGGACCGTATCGGCAAAGCGCTTGATGGTGGGGACAGGGTGGCCCTGGGCCGCGATATCCACGATATGATCAGCACGTCGGGCGGGTTCGGGTGCAAGGCACTGGTCCGGCTGAGCCGCGATCTGGAACAGGCCCTGCGCGAGGCGGACATCGACACCGTGGCAAGGCTTGGCGCCCAGCTCCTGGCCCTGGCGCCCGCGACCTGGGACAGGCTGGCGGCGGCGGTGCGCGCGGCGACGTAGAGCCGCGTTGGCGCTGACCGGTGTCGGGTGCTGGCGATTGTTGAGATCACTTTCCCTTTGAAGGTCCTGTTTCAAACTCCGTCATTGCAGCCGGTCCGCCCGGCGCCCCAGGAAAGCCTGTATCCGGCCATGCCGTTCGGCGTTCAGGCTATATCCGGCGACCGCCAGCATGGACAGGCCCAGGCCGAGAACCGGGGCGAGGCCGGCCAGCAGGCGGAAGCCCGTCAGGGTGCCTTGGGCCTGTACGGCGCCCGGTACATAGCCGACACCATCAAGCGCTAGCCCGCCCAGAAAGGCGGAGCCGCCCAAAGCCAGCTTCAAGATCAGCGAGGCCAGGCCATAGACCTTGGCCTCGTCCCGGCGGCGGTGGCGCCAATGGGCGTAATCCACGGCGTCGGGCAGCATGGACCACATGGCCACGGCATGCGCCGCATGGCCAAAAAAGATCAGCGTCAGGCAGGCCAGCGTCAGCCAGAGGCTGCCCGGTGGGGTGAAGGCGAGCGCGATGCCGCCCGCGATGACCATGGCGCTGCCCACCTGCCAGGAGATGCCCTTGGACCAGGATCGCGCAACCCAGACCCAGGCCGGCACGGCGGCGATGCCGGCGGCTGAAAACCATGTCAGGGCCTGGGCCGTCAGGGTGGCGTCGCCGCCCAGATCATATTTCAGCAGGAAGGGCACATTGCGCATCAGCAGGCCCAGCGACAGGTGCAGCGCCACCGTGGCCGCCAGCAGTCGCAGCAGCGGCCCGTTGCGCAGCACGCCGCGCAAAAACCCCCCCAGATCGGCGCGCAGGCCCAGATGGGCCGGTTCCGCCACCGTGGCGGGCGGCGGCAGTTCACGCACCGACAGGGCGCAGGCAACATGGGCCAGCACGGCCAGGGCGCCGATACAGGCCGCCGCCTGACTATAGCTGTCGAACCAGCCGGCCAGCAGCGGCAGCAAGGCCGAAACGGAGGTGGAGCCGGCAAAGGCCAGCAACATGCGCCAGCCCGTCAGGCTGGCCCGTTCGTCGCTGTCGCGCGTCATGGCGGCGGTCAGCGAAGAATAAGGGATGGCCACGACCGCGTAGCAGGTGCGCAGCAGCATGTGCGTAGCGGTCGCGAACAGCATCATCCCCGCCGATCCCGCCACCAGGAAGGCGGGCGGCGAAAAGCAGAGCCAGAAGGCGAAGGCCAGCGGCACCGTGCCAAACAGGATGAAAGGCCGGTAGCGGCCCATCCGGGTCCGCGTGCGGTCGGAAATGATGCCCATCAGCGGGTCCATGCCCGCATCCCAGACGGACGCGATCAGATAGGAAAGCCCGGCATCCATTGCCGACAGGCCCAGCGCATCCATCTGAAAAAACAGAATGAACAGCAGCAGCGACTGCCAATAAAGGTTGAGGCCGAAATCGCCCACGGCATAGCCGATCTTGGCCTTGAGACCCAAAGTCCGCATGGTCGCCCGCTTGAACCCTCCCGGTGCCCGGTTTGTTACCGGACTTAGGGGCGGACGTTACGCGGTCGGCAAGGCTTGGTCGAGGGGGCATTTATCCCCGATGCCGGCGGATGGCACCCTTCCCCGGCATAAGGGGCAGCGGTTGTTTCAATCATGAGACGCTTATGTTACCTCCCTCTTAACCAACCAAGCCTCACGACCCGGTATGACAAGGGGCCTTTCAATGCGTCTCAACCTCTCCATGAAGATCCTGCTGGCTAACCTGGCCATCCTGGCGCTGCTGCTGATTGCGGCGGTCGTGATGGCCATCGGGGCCAGCCAGCAGCGTGCGCAGGTCGCGGTTGCCAAGCAGGCCGCCGAACGCGCCGCCGATCAGGCCCTGACGCTGGTCACCATGGTGAAGGATATTCGCGGTGATGTGATGCGGGTGCAGCTCTGGCTGACCGACGTGTCGGCGACGCGCGGGCTGGAGGGGTTGGATACCGGGTTCGAGGAGGCGGAGAAGGCCCGCAACGATTTGCTGCGCAACATGAGTGCGGCACGCAAACACGCGGCGGGCATGGGATTGACCGAGGTCGAGGCGGCGCTGGGCCGGGTGGAGGGGTTCGTCGCGAACTTCTATACCAAGGGGACGGCCATGGCGAAGGCCTATGTCAATAGCGGGCCGGAGGTGGGCAACATGCTGATGGGCGCCTTTGTCGGCGAAACCGATGGCATGTCAGCCGAACTGGACGCCGTGGCGGACGATGTGCGCAAGGTGGCCGAGGCTGCCAAGCAGAAGATGCAGACGGAGCTTGCCGCCGCTGACGCCATTGCGGCCAAGCTGACCTGGCTGATCCTGGCGCTGGCCGGGGTTGGGGTGGCAATCGCCGTTGTGGTGCTGCTGGCGCTGCGCGGCAATGTCGTCATGCCGCTGATCGGGCTGACAGGGGCGTTGACCCGGATCGGACGCGGGGACCTGAAGGTGGCGGTGCCGGCCATGGCCGACCGGCATGACGAGCTGGCCGATATGGCGCACGCCATCGAGGCGTTGCGCGACAGTGCCGCCGATGCCGCCCGCCTGCGCGATGAGCAGCAGGCAAAGGAGGCGGCGGCCGAGCAGCATCGCCGTACCGCCCTGCGCCACATGGCAGAAACGGTGGAGGCCGAAAGCCGGGCCAGCGTGGACGGCATTGCCGTGGAAACCAAGGATATGGACAGCGCCGCTGCCGCCATGGCCGACAGCGCGTCCCAAGTGCGCGACAGTGCCGCCAATGTCGCCAGCGCCGCCATGCACGCCCTGGCCAATGCCCAGGCGGTGGCCGGCGCCACCGAAGAACTGACGGCGTCGATCAATGAGATCAGCGCTCAGGTGGCGCATGCCACCAGCCTGTCGGGTCAGGCCGTGGAGCGCAGCCGGCGCACACGCGGCACCATCGACAGCCTGTCGGAAGTGGTGGATCAGATCGGCGGTGTGGCCAACCTGATCCGCGATATTGCCGAGCAGACCAACCTTTTGGCGCTCAACGCCACCATCGAGGCGGCACGGGCCGGCGATGCCGGCAAGGGCTTTGCCGTTGTGGCGTCGGAGGTGAAGAACCTGGCGACGCAGACCACGCGGTCAACGGAAGAGATC
>JAEMSB010000125.1 GCA_016463045.1 Niveispirillum sp. | reverse complement strand
GGGGTGACAACCGGGGCGAACCCCGTGCTGACAATCGTGGCGAGGGCCGGGGTGAGTTCCGCCGCGATGAGCATCGCCGCGACGAATTCCGTCGTGACCGCCGTCCCCGCCGGGACGAGGATGATGACCGTGGCCCGCCCGTTGTCGGCTTTGGCGATGACGTGCCCGCCTTCATCCTGCGCGCCGCCCGTCCGCCCAAGGCACCCGCCGTCGACGTGGCGGAAACGTCGGAAGACTGAGCCATGCAGACGATCTTCATCATGGTCAAATGCGATCTCGGCCGCGCCTATGACGTGGCCGACCTCGCGGTGCAGAGCGTAGCGGAAGTGTCGGAAGTGCATTCCGTCTCCGGTCAGTACGATCTGATGATGAAGTGCTTTCTGGAGGACGGGGAGGATATCGGCCATTTCGTAACGGGCCAGATCCAGACCCTGGATGGGGTGAAGGACACCTTCACCATCATCACCTTCAAGGCGTTCACCTAAACAGTCTCACAGTATCCCACGGCCAGGGGGCCGGTCCGCCGGAGCCCCTTGTACGCCGCCACATCGTCGGGAACCGACCGCAATACCGATGCGAATTGCCGCCGCTCCGCCCCCGTCAGCGCGGATAGCGGGCGTTGGTGTGTGCGGATGGTGAACAGGACCGCGCCGCTGTCGGGCAGTTTGGTCAGCGTCTGCCGCTCGACCCGCAGCCACAGCCGCTCCCCCGCATTGCCCTCATCGATATCGGCGCCGGGCGGCGCGTGCGCCTTGGTTCCCGGCTGGAACAGTGTGGGATCGTCCGACAGGGTCCAGTTGGCCCGCCATACCACCCGCCCCGACGACAGCGTATCGAAGAACCGATCAACCGGTGTCGCCAGCATCGCATCATAGCGAGCGACAGGCCGGTGGATGCCCGGTAACGGCTTGCCCAGCTTATGCGGCAGCATCCAGTGCGACGGAAAGCACACAACCCCGCCCGTCAGCCGCCATCCACCCGGCGACGGCGTCATCAGGCACAGATCATCGGGCAGCAGATGGGCCAGCAGATGCAGCGGATGCTCAAAATCCACCGGGTCCAGGCAGGACCCGTTAACCCGGCTTTCCACCCCCTGCCCCACGCGGCAAAACCAGTCCGGAAACCGTACCGTCAGATGGGCGAACAGCAGGCCCATCACCTCCACCGACGCCGCCCGCGCCTCCGGCATCAGGGCCATCACATCCCATTTGCGCTCGCGGATCAGGCGGGCACGTTCGGCCAACTGCTCCGGCCAGCCGGCATCAGGCGCCAGCCAGCCCTCCATCTCCTGCGCCCGCAACCCCATGGCCATGCGCCAGGCATCGCCATCGAAGGGCCAGGGAAACGGTTCGGGCGGCAGGATCGGCATCGATTGGCATATCAGGGCAGGGATGGCGCATCATGCCCCATCCCCGCCCTGACTATCCTTAGAAATCGACCGTCGTGGACAGTTTCACGGTGCGCGGCGCGCCCTGCAGCAAGGTGCTGCTGAAACTGTCAAAGGCCGACGCCCAGTAGCGCTTGTTGGCGACATTATCGATGTTGAAGCGCAGGCTGACCGGCCTGTCATTCATCTCGAACACATAGCGCGCGCCAATATCAAACCGGGTCCAGGACCCAATTTCCAGGGTGTTGGCGGCATTCACCTTCTGCTCCCCCGTCCGCACCACACGGCCCGTCAGGGTCGCCGCCGGCAGGAAAGGCAGATCCCATTCGACATTGCCGTTCAGGGTGTAGGATGGCACACCGGGCGCCCAGTTGCCCTCATTCACGCCGCCGCCGGTACGGCGCAGTTCCGCCTTGCCGACCGACAGGCCGCCGATCAGGCGTAGGCCTTCCACCGGTTCCCCATCCATGCTGAACTCCACGCCCCGGTTGCGCTGCTCACCATCCAGGACATAGATCTGCTGTCCTGCTGGGTTGGCCGGGTCCACGGGCCGGGTAAAGGCGCTGGGCTGCTTGGTCTGATAGAGGGCCAGGGACAGGCCGACACCGCCAACGGCCAGCTTGCCGCCCATCTCATACTGTGTGGATTTGTAGGGCGCGAACACCTCGCCAGAGTTGACCAGCTTGGGATCGATGGGCGCACTCGATCCCTGGGCCAGCCCCTGGATACGGTTGATATAAAGGGAGAGGCCGTCCACCGGCTTCACGACCAGACCGATGACGGGCGTATTGGCACTCTCGTCATACTTACCGGTGCGCGACCCGTCGGCATAGGAATAGGACTTCACCTGGATTGCCTGATGGCGCAGGCCCACGGTCAGAAGGGCGCGGTCATCGAATGCGCCAATCGTGTCGGAGATGAACAGGCTGCCCAACTGCGTCCGGCTCAGCGGGAATGGGTCATCCAGTTCACCGCCGGCAAACCAGCTCTCCGGCTGTGTAGCGGTCGGCGTGTTGTACAGGTTGGTGGCATAGCCCCGCAGGAAATCATAGGCGTTGCGATTGACCTGCCAGATCATGGAGGCGCCGGCATTCATCTCATGGCTGATCGTGCCCGTCTTGAACTTGGCCCGAATGCCGGCCTGCCCTGCCTCGTTATTGTCGGTGCGTGGCACAAACATGCCATCACCCGTGGCCGCCCCGGTCACGACATCGGTGACGGTGATGCCGCCATAGAGACCCCGCTCCGACCCGTCGCGCGCGCCGAACGCGGCATAGGCGGTGACATCATCGGTCAGGTCGTATTCGCCCTTCACCATTCCATACAGGTCGCGCAGGGTGGAATAGGTCCAGGGCTGGCCATAATTGGCATCAGCATCCGGTACCTTGGGAATGGCGGTGGATACCGTCACCTTGGGACGCAACTGCCGCACATGCATGCGCTGATAGGCCAGGTCCACGCCCAGACGCGCCCGCTCACCTGTCCAGTCGATGCCGGCACCCAGGACATAGGCGCTGCGGAATTCCCCATCCACCGCCACCTCGCCCCGGCGGGCGGCGCCGTTCACGCGAATGCCGACGCTGTCGTCCGGCCCCGTACGGCGGGAAATGTCAAAGCTGCCGCCGACATGCTCATCCCCCGTATAGTTCAGGGTGGCACGGGTCAGCGGCTTGGCCCCGGCCCGCTTGGGCGTCAGATTGACGCTGCCGCCGATGCCCGACCCGCCAGGTGCGGCACCGTTCAGAAAGGCGCTGGCGCCGTTCAGCACCTGCACCTGCTCATACAGTTCCGGCGCGATCAGCTGACGCGGCGTCAGGCCGTACAGACCGTCCAGCGCGATATCGTCGCCATAAAGCGGGAAGCCGCGCAGGATGAACAGTTCCGCTGCATTGCCAAAGGCATAGCCGGTGCGGATGGAGGGATCATTCTCCAGCACCTGACCCAGGGTCTGCGGCTGCTGGTTCAAGATCAGGGAGGAGCTATAGGATTTGATGGCGAACGGCACATCCTCCGCCGCCTTGTCGCCCAGCACGCCGACGGACCCGCCCCGGATCACCTGTGTCTGGTTGCTCCGCTGGGCCGTCACCACGATCTCCGACAGGCTGTCCGCCGTCTGGGCCAGGACTGGCAACGGTGCCAGCGCCGCAGCACTGGCCAGGATCAAAGCACGAAAACGCATCCGAAACCCCCATGCGGCCGTCCCAGCCGCCCTTTAAGGACAAGATTGAAAATGCAAGCGACAGTCAGTCGCGTTCTTGAGGCGAAGAAAGTCAGGAACGCCGTGCCTTCATGGCCCAGGCCACGGCCAGAACCGGCACGCCCAGCGCCAACCAGGACAGGGCATCGCGCCAGCCATCGCCCGTCAGGGCGGCGACTAGCCCGATGGTGCTGAACAACGCGATGGCGATTGGGGCTGCGAACACGGCCCAAAACGATTGCCGTTTCATTCTGCCGCCCCCATCGCAGCCGACGCCTCGATCTCCCGCAGGCGGGCCTCTGACGCCATGCCGCGCTTGGCCAGCCATAGATACAGGCCCGACCCCAGGATGATGATGCTGAACAGGTCCAGCACGGCCCACAGCAGCTTCAGCGGCAGTCCACCATAATCCCCGAAATGCAGCGGCTGCGACATCAGCAGCGTTTGCACGTACCAGGGCAGCGGGCGCATCGCCGTCAATTCGCCCGTCCGGGCATCAACCAGGGCCGGTGTCAGCAGCTTCTGCGTCAGGGGTGTGTCCCCTTGCAGGAACACAGCATAATGATGCTGGGTGCTGAACGCTCCACCGGGAAAGGCCACGAACTGCACCCAGTTGCCGGGCGCCGCCCGCCGCGCCGTCTCCACCGCCGCATGCAGGGAACCCAGCCGATCGTGCGGGATCGGCTCCAGCCCCCGGTAGGCACCCGTCAGTTCGGCCAGCTCGCCCCGCTGCCAGACCTGGACGATGGGGGTGGCCAGCGTATTGATCACGCCCGTCAGCCCGACCACGCTGACCCAGGCCAGGGTCACGATGCCCAGAAGATTATGATAATCCAGCCATCTGACGCGCCTGGACCGGCTGGCCCGCACGGTTCCGAAGGCCAGCTTGCGCATGAAGGGCGCATACAGCACGACACCCGATACGGTGGCTACGAAGAACAGCACACCCATGAAGCCCAGGAACAGCATGCCGGGCAGGCCCAGGAACATGTCGGTGTGAAGCTGCAACAGGAAATGCATCACCCCGTCATCGGTGATCACGCCGACCAATTCGCCGGTGCGCAGATCGTATGACCGCAGGGTCATCTCCGCTTCCGGCGAATCCGGACGGGGCGCCGTCGTGACATTCACGACGGGCCGATCCTCGTCAAAGCTCATGAACAGTCCGGCATGGCCCGGCCGGTCGGCCAGGGCGATGGCCATAATCTCGTCCAGCGACCGGTTGGGCGCATCCGTGACGGTCAGGGCCTGTTTCTCCCCCGCCATCGCCTCGATCTCGTCATGGAAGATCAGGGGCAGGCCGGTAAGGCACAGCATCAGCAGGAATGCCGTACAGATCAGGCTGGACCATTTATGGACCCAGAACCAGGCACGGATCGTCCGGGAGGACATTGATAAGACCGCCAAGCATGGTATTGCGATTAATTCGCATTTATAGGTATCGTAAGCAGGCCGTTCAAGCGCCCGGCGCAAATTGGGCCCGTGCGTTCGGGCCATTTAATGCTGATTTTGGGCCAGATGCTGACGGGGTCCCGGCCCCGTCAGACCTCCATCACCGGGTAATCTTCCGGTAGATCCACCACGGTGGGGGCCGGGATCGGCCCTATATCGGTCAGGATCGTGCCCCAGGACCAGCCAACGCCGAACCCGGCCAGCAGCAGCTTCTTAGGGCCACCCGCCAGTTCCGCGCCCAGGCGCGAACAAAGGGCAAGCGGCACCGACGCGCTGCTGGTGTTGCCGTATTTTTCCATGTCGATGACGTACTTGGCCGGATCGGCGCCGATCTTCTTGCGGATATGATCCAGCATCATCTTGTTGGCCTGATGCGGGACGACATAGTCCAGATCGCCCACCGTCACGCCCGCATCGGCCATCGCTTCTTTCAGCAGGCCAGGCACCGCGCGCAGGGTAAAGGTGAAAACCTCCGCCCCGTTCAGATGCAGGCGGGCGTCGCGGTAAAGCCGCGTCATCTCCGCCTCCGACCGCGGCGGATCGGTGGGGATCAGGCAGTCGCGCTTGCCCCCGGCCTTCACGAAGATATGCTTGGCCCCACCACCATCGGTGCCCAGGCTGACATGGATTGGGAACGCGCCGGGATCAATCTCCAGCGCCGTGGCCGACCCCGCGTCCCCAAACAATGGCAGGGTCGCCTTGTCTTCGGGATGCAGCCAGCGGGTTGAGTTATCCCCGCACAGGACCAGCGCCCGCCTGGCCGTACCCGCCAACAGCCGCGCCGCCATCCAGACGCCATAGACAAAGCCCGAACAGCCCAAGGTGACATCGAAGCACGCGGCGGATGTCGGCAGGCCCAGGTGGCGTTGCAGCACCGCCGCCGTGACCGGCAGCACGTAATCCACATCCTGGCTGACAAAGATCAGGACATCGACCGATGACGGTTCCCAGCCCAGCTGTTCCAGTAGCCCTTCCGCCGCCGCCCGGCACATGTCGGACGCGCAATAGGGCCGGGGCAGAACGCGGCGTTCATAGACACCGATGCCGGCATGCAGCTTGCGCGCCTCCTCCGGCGTGAAGATGCCCGGTTCCTCGACAAAGGAATGGCGCTGACGCGGCACCACGGCCCGCACACCGGCGATCCGTACCCCTTCGATGGTGGCCTTCATGGCTTCACTGTCCTGACCTTCATGTCGTCAATCCAATAGACCACAAACCGGTAGGGTGATCCAAGCGGGCGCATGGCCGTTGGGGCCACTCTTGCGACGCGCACACCCGCCATGATACAAATATCCCAACGATTTCTGTAATTTATCCCCGGTGAAACAGGGTCTGTTTTTGTGTTGCACATTGTTGCACGGGGGTTCTGGCACCGATGGCCCTGATCCTGATCCGCGCCGATGCCAGCCCGGCCAAAGGCACCGGCCATATCATGCGCTGCCTTGCCTTGGCGGAGGCGCTGCGGGACCAGGGCGACCATGTGGCCTTCGTTACGGCGGAGATTACGCCATCGTTGGCTGATCGCCTGACTGATGATGGATGGGACCACTATGCCGTTACCGGTGACGATCCGGCGGCGATACAGGCGCTTTCCAGCCGGTTGAAGGCCGACGCCCTGGTCGTTGACAGCTACTGGCTGGATGCCGATTGGCGGGCCACCGTGCGACCAGGGTTCCGGGCCGTGCTGGCGCTGGATGATCTGGCAGACCGTCCCCTGCATGCCGATCTGGTCTGGAACCCCTCCCCCTATGCCCACACCCTGCCCTATGACCGGCTGGCGCCCGGCGCGGGGCTGCTGTTCGGGGATGCGTACCTGCTGCTGCGTCAGGAGATTGCGCGGGCGGCGTCGGGGCCACGGCTGCCCCTGGCCGACCGCGACAGCATCCTGCTAACCTTCGGCGGCTCCGACCCGGCGGGCCTGACGGTGCCGGTAGTAAAGCGTCTTGCCCCAGCCCTGCCCGCCGGCATCCATCTCGACGTGGTGGCTGGGGGCAGCAACCCGTCACTGGACTGTATCCGCGCCGCCTGCGCCCGGTTTGCGGGACAGGTACGGCTGCATGTGGACAGCCGGCGGATGGGCGCGCTTATGGCTGGCGCAGGGCTGGCGGTGACGGCGGGCGGTGGCACCGTCGCCGAACTGGCGGCCCTGGCCGTGCCATCCCTGCTGGTCGTCGTTGCTGATAACCAGGCCCCCGCCGCAGAGGATGCGCGGGCCAAAGGCTGGGCATCGGTGATCGATGCGCGGGGCGACCGGACGGCGGCGGCAGACGCGGTTGCGGCCAGCGCCCTCTCGCTCTGGACGGACCTTCCCGCCCGCACAACCCTGTCCCATTGTATCAGTGCCGGCGGCATCGACGGGCGCGGGGCGCAACGGGTGGCGGCGGCGCTGCGGATGCGGCTTTCCGCTTAAACCAACCCTTCCAGCACCCCCCGCAGATCGGCGGGCAAAGTGACGGGCCGGCGACTGTCGCGGTCGACATAGACATGGATGAAGTGACCGGCGGCGGCCGCACTGTCTGCGCCCTCCCGGAAGATACCGACATCGTACCGGACGGAGCTGTTGCCCAGATGGGCGACCTTGATGCCGGCCTCCAGAATGTCGGGGAAGGCCACCGACGCGAAGTACCGGCACCCTGTCTCGACCACCAGCCCGATGGTGCCGCCGCCATGGATGTCCAGGACGCCCTTTTCGATCAGATAGGCGTTCACCGCCGTATCGAAATAGGAATAGTAGGTGACGTTGTTGACGTGACCATAGACGTCATTGTCCATCCAGCGCGTGTCCAGTCGGCGGAAATGCCGGAAATCGGCGCGGGTCGGGGCGATCGGACGGGACATGGGCTCTCCTTCTCAACTCATCTTGCGGATCACGCCTTCCTGCGCCGTGCTGGCGATCAGGCGACCCGCCCGGTCATAAATACGACCCTGGTTCAGGCCGCGCCCGCCGCCCGACCAGGGGCTGTGTGTGGTGTAGAGCAGCCAGTCATCGGCCCGGAACTCCCGCTCATGCAGCCAGACGGCATGGTCCAGGCTGGCCCCCTTGGCAGTCCCCGCCAGCCAGTTCAGCCCGTGCGGCAGCAGCGAGGAGCCCAGCAGCACCATATCAGAGACATAGGCCAGCGCCACCCGGTGCAGGTCGGCATCATCGGGCAGCGGGGCCACCACGCGGAACCAGACATGCTGGACCGGGTCATGCGGCTGCCCATCCGTCGGGTCCACCCGGTTCACATGGCGCAGCTCCACGGCCCGGCGGCGGCGCAGAAAGGCCTGTGCCGGGGCCGGCAGCTTGTCGATGAAGCTTTTCACGATCTCCGCCTCGGGCGGCAGATCCTCGGGCCGGGGAACGGCGGGCATGCGGTAATCGGTATGGGCCAACCCGTCCTCCGGTCGGTGGAAAGAGGCGGTCAGGGTCAGGATCGGCTCACCGCCCTGGATCGCCTCCACCCGGCGGGTGGCAAAGCTGCGGCCATCGAAATCGCGGTGAACACGCAGGTCGATGGGGAAATTCTCATCCCCCCCGCGCATGAAATAGGCATGCAGAGAATGGGCAATGCGCCCGCCCTCCACGGTACGGATGGCCGCCGCCAGCGCCTGTGCCACCACCTGCCCGCCGAACACGCGGCCCCTGCCGCCAATCTGGCGCGACCCTTGATAAAGGTCCGGACCTTGTTCGCTGACCGTCAGCAGGCGGACCAGCCGCTCCACCATCTCTTCCGGGCCGGGACCCGTCTCTGCCGCTTCCATCGCGGTTACCCCATGTTCAAACATACGTATTACTATCCCGGTCGCGGGGCTTGGCTGGCAAGTCCGGTGGCGGCATGGGTGATTTGCTTGTAGAAAGTCTGCCCATCCACATTGCAGCCTGGGACCATCATGGACTGCCTGACCATCGACGCCTCGCCCCGCCCCCTGATCGATGGGGTGCCTGCCATTTCTGCGCTGGGCTGGGGTATGTGGCGGTACCATAATGACGATGTCACCGCCGCCACGGCGCGGTCCATGGCCGCACTGGAGGCAGGGATCACCCTGTTCGATACCGCCGACATCTATGGTTTCGGCCATGAACACGGGTTCGGCGCGGCAGAGGCCTTGTTCGGGCGGGTGCTGGCCGCCAATCCGGGCCTGCGCGACCGGATCGTGCTGGCCACGAAGGGCGGCATCCTACCTCCCATCCCTTATTGGTCGCGCGGGTCCCGTCTGATCGAGACGTGCGAGGCGTCACTGCGCCGGCTGGGGGTGGAAACCATCGACCTGTACCAGATCCATCGCCCCGACCTTCTGGCCCATCCCGCCGAACTGGCCGCAGCATTGGACACACTGCGCCAGCAGGGTAAGATCAGGGCAGCGGGCGTGTCGAACTACACCCCGACGCAATTTGCGGCCCTGGCCGCCCACATGCCCTTCCCCCTGATCTCCATTCAGCCGGAATTCTCCCCCCTGCATACCGACCCGCTGTTCGATGGGGTGCTGGATCAAGCGTTGGAACGGAACCTTGCTGTCCTGTCATGGTCGCCCCTGGGCGGCGGACGTTTGCTGGGTGCTGCCGATGACACCCGCACGCAAGCGGTAGCAGCGGCCCTGGACACGATTGCCACCCGCCAGGGGACAACGCGCGCCGCCGTCGCCTATGCCTGGGGCATGGCCCACCC
>JAEMSB010000612.1:568-2654 GCA_016463045.1 Niveispirillum sp. | reverse complement strand
AACTGCCGCCTGATACGCACCACGAACTGGTTCGCTTCCACGTCATTGATCAGGTCGATGGAAGGCCAGTCCTGCAAAGCGCGTGGGATTCCGGTTTCCAAACCCCGATAAGGCAGTATATGCACCGCATGTTCGGTCAGCATGGGATTGCGACGATTGGTCGCCCCCCGGCGGATTGCCTCCGTGCTGAGGCTATCGGGCAGGTGTCCCGGACTGATAATTTCGATCCGATCCAAAAACAGCATCAAGCGGATGGAAGCGCTGGTGAAATAGTCTCGATGAATCAATGCATTGACCAGTAACTCTTCCAGTGCCTGCTCTGGAATTTCCAGCACGCCCAGGGTATTGAATCCGCGCTGGTCCTGAATGTGCCGCAGGTTGCGACGCAGAAAAGCAAAGCTGCGCTGATATTGCTCCAGTAAAGGACCATCGATATCTTCACTGTCCAAATAACGCGTATCGTGCAACTCCTTGCCAGGAAAGGCGACCGCCTTGACTTCAAACGCGGGACGAAAATGCTGTGGATATCTGCCGAATAACAGAAGTCCTGCCAGGTTCAACTCCCGGCCGTCGCCCAGTCCAAGATTATGGAACAGTTGTTCCGGTGCTTGCCCTGAAAACTCGCTGCTCTGTCCATAGCGGCGATTGAAATACGTATTGAATGCCTTGTCGTCGATATCGGACGTCGAGCTTCCTGCAACCGGCACCACGTCGGCATAGACCAGTCCCGCACGCTGAAACATGCGCTGCAATTCCTCCCGGGACGTCACATGCCGTTTGTCGGCGCCATTTTTTACCCATACACGTCCTTGCAAATCCGTGTACGGCTTGTTCAGGCCATCGGGCACCGTCACCACCATCACGATGCCTTGCCCTACCTGGATGTTTTCAGTCAGGGGGTGAACCGGGGGACGAACATGCTGATTGGCAGCGTTGCTGAGCAACTGGTTGAGCCGCCTGATGGTTGTCGGATAAAGGGGTGCGAGACTGCCGTCATCTTCCACGCCGATAAACACCTGGCCGCCGCCGCTATTGGCAAACGCCGACAACTCGGCCGCTACGCCATCGGCGTTGGTCATATCGCGCTTGAACTGGTGACGGCTGTCCTCGCCGCGTGACAGCACATGCATTAGCTCATCCGGTGTCATGGGGTTCATACGATCTCCGTGTCCCGGATGATCATGCCATAGCCTCGAAACCATGTCGCCACCGTTCCCTGCCGCATCGCCTCCGCATACTACCCGTGCATCAGCCCCGCTTATAGATCACCCAAAGAAATCCTGAATATCCTTCCCGCGCATCGCGCCCTACTATTTCTCCATCGGAGTGCCTGCCGAAATTTACCACCCGTGCAGCCGCTCCTGCGTTGAACCGCTGTCCGTCCCGAACAGCGGAAACTCTTCAAGGAGAATTAGTATGACTGACCTCAATCGTCGCGGAATCCTGGCCGGTGCGGCCGCCGGTGCGGTGGCGCTGGGCGCTGCTGCCGCTGCCAAGGCTGCCGAGTTCGGCAATCCCAACCGGCCGCTGCAAGGCGCCATCAATTCGTCGGCGCTCGCCAATGCCGATCCCGGTCCGCAAAATCCGGCGTTGCGCGATGTGCTGCCGTCGTTTGCCAATCCACCGGCGACCGACGTGGGCGGCATGCAGATCCCGTGGAACTCGTTCAACATGGCGCACAAGCGCATCCAGGATGGCGGCTGGGCGCGCGAGGTGACCACCAAGGCGTTCCCGATTTCGAAGGACATCGCCGGCGTCAACATGCGCCTGGGACCGGGCGGCGTGCGCGAACTGCACTGGCACCAGCAGGCCGAGTGGGCCATCGTCACCGTGGGCGGCATCCGCATCACCACCATCGACAGCCAGGGCCGCTCCGAGGTGGCCGACGTCGAGATGGGCGACATCTGGTACTTCCCGCCCGGCCTGCCGCACTCACTGCAAGGCATCGGCGCCAACGGCGGCGAGTTCGTGATCGCCTTCGACGACGGCGCCTCCGGCGAATTCAACACCCTCATGCTCAGCGACTGGCTGGCCCACACGCCGCCCGACATCCTGGCGCAAAACTTCGGCGTGCCGGCCGCTCAAT
>JAEMSB010000612.1:0-558 GCA_016463045.1 Niveispirillum sp. | reverse complement strand
TGTGGATTTACCAGGGCGCGCAGGCCGGTCCGCTCAAGGCCGACCAGCTGTACGCGGCCTCCAGCCTCGGCCGCCCCGACCACCCGTTCATCTTCCGCATGGGTTCCATGAAACCCACGCTGACGCAGCCCGGGGGCGAAGTGCGCATTGTCGACAGCAACAATTTTCCGATGTCGAAAACCGTGGCGGCGGCGCTGGTGACCTTGCGCCCGGGCGGGCTGCGCGAAATGCACTGGCATCCGGACGCCGACGAATGGCAGTACTTCATCAAGGGCTCCGGACGCATGACGGTATTCAATACCGGGCCGGTGGCGCAAACGGTGGACTTCAACCCCGGCGACGTCGGCTACGTGCAGAAAAGCCTCGGCCACTACATCAAGAATACCGGCACCTCGGACCTGATTTTCCTCGAACTGTTCAAGTCCGACCACTTCGCGGAAGTCTCGCTGTCTCAGTGGCTGGCCAACACGCCGCGCCAGCTGGTCAAGGAGCACCTGCGGGTGGACGACGCCACGCTCGACGTCATCCACAAACTCAAGAACCGCCGCGACGTGATCG
>JAEMSB010000124.1 GCA_016463045.1 Niveispirillum sp. | reverse complement strand
GGATCACGGCCTGTTCCGCATTGCCCGGCCTTGGCCCCCCATTGATCATAACGGGCAGAAGAGCGAACCCGACTTCACGCTGGAGGTTGTGCGCGACCCGACCGGATGCAATGCGTCAAAGGTCTGGGGCCTGTCATCACCCAATCCGCAGGTTTCTGTCTTCCGCCGGCCCCGTCCGGTGGCTAACTTCAAATATATCCTGGCTATGGGGTTCGCGATCGACCCCAAGGTCGGCAAACCTCTGCCCATCGATCCCGAAACCGGACAGATGGTCAGCGGCAACCTGATGGC
Source organism: Niveispirillum sp. (assembly GCA_016463045.1). GTDB lineage: Bacteria > Pseudomonadota > Alphaproteobacteria > Azospirillales > Azospirillaceae > Niveispirillum. Next base: position 9,408 of record JAEMSB010000124.1, on the reverse strand, counting down.
GGATCGCCGCGTCCTGTCGCTGGAGGCCCAGATGCGTGACGCGTTCCATTCCCATCTGGGCTTCGACGCGTTGACCCCGGACGATATCAAACGCATCCGTGATTTTGAGGATCGTATCTTCGTTGCCCGGCAACGGGACCGCGTCGGCGGCGATCTGGATGCAATGGGTGCGCGTGGCGGCCCGGAAACCCTGGCGAAGTCTGAACCGGGCCGCCTGGGCAGCCAGGGTGCGGCGGTGTGGAGCGAGTTCGCGGCCTGGGAGAAAATCCCTGCCGATGCCGATATCACGCCGGAACAGCGGGCATGGCGGGAATCCGTTGCCCGGGGGGCGCGTGTCTTCCGGGAGAAGATGTTCCTGATCACCGACAGTGCCGGGATCAATTCCCCCGTCGGTTTCGGCAATCCGGTCCGCAATTCCTGCGTCTTCTGCCATAATATGAGCCAGATGGGCATGGATGTGGCCCCTGGTCAGGTTGATCTGGGCACCACCACCATGCCCTTTGCCGATCCGCAGCCGCATCTGCCCCTGTTCCGCCTCACCTGCAAGGGGTCGGCGCACCCGCATTATGGCCGCGTCATCCATACCCATGATCCGGGATACGCCCTGACCACGGGAAGGTGTGAGGATGTGGGCAAGATCACCTTGCAGACCCTGCGCGGCCTGACGGGCAGGGCACCCTATTTTGCAAGCGGTTCCGCTCCCGACCTGCGGGCCGTGATCGACTATTACGACCGGCGCTACAATATCGGCTACACGGAACAGGAAAAGCGCGATCTGGTCAATCTGATGGGGGCGCTCTGACATGCGGCGGATCATGACGGCGCTGCTGGCGCTTCTGTCGTTCAACAGTGTTGCGCAGGCGGCAGACGCCGTGCGCTTCATCTCTTGCCCTATCTATCGCGACACCGACGCGGGCCGCAAATCCGGCTGCTGGCTGGCGGAGGAGCGGGAGACGGGCCGGCGTTTCGATATCACCCAGTCGGCGACCAAGCCCGACTGGTCCATGGCGGTACTGGTCGAAGGGCGGATCGCGGAGAAGCAGGATAATGCCTGCGGTGCCACCGTGCTGGAACCTGTGCGGGTATCGATCCTGCCCGCACAGGCCTGTACGCGGGCGATGATCCCGGCAGAAGGCTTTACGGGCCGGCGTTTCGTTCTGCCGGCCCGCAATATCCGTCCGCTTTACGCGCCGGAACCAGCCCCGCCGTCGCCCTACACCGCCCAGCTGTTCCCCATCCCCTTCGATTTCGGTCGCGATTTTGTGGTCTATCAGCAAAGCGACTGGATGCTGGTGAGGGCTGCCACCTATGCCAAGGCATCGGGCGGCAATGTACTCATTACCGGATACGCGGAGACCGAGCCCGTGCATGTTTCAGGGCAAAACCTTGCCGAGCCGGCGGCCCTTGGCAAGACGCGGGCGGAGATGGCGCGGCTCTGGCTGGTGAGCCTTGGCGTGACGGCGGACAAGGTACGTGTTGAATGGAAACAGAATCCGGCCCCCCTGGCGGACCCGGCCTTTGACGGGTTGACGGAGACATCGCGCCGGCGGGTCGATATCCAGGTGATGCCATAATGCCAATCCGCCGAAGGTTTGACCTTCGGTGGATTGGAGGCCGCCGACTGGCGGCCCGGCGCTCGTGCGGCGTGAGCCAAGCGCGCGGATGCGCGCGCCCGGCGTTTGAGGACCATCTTGATGCTGACCATCGGTCAGCATCAAGATGGATTGGTATAAGTTAAAAGTTCTAAAAGCCGGACTTTCGCGCAAGCAACGGCGGGGTGTTGGTGGTTAGGATTGGCGCTGAACGGGAAACACCCGTCGCCATCCATACCGTCTTTTCCATGAATTCAGGACGGCAGGGTTCTTGAACATAAGACCCGCCCCGTGCCCTGGCAGAAGGAACGCCCCCATGTCCATCGTCGCCACCCCGACCCCCGGTCCGCTGCTGCTGTCGCCCGCTGATCACACCCTGATCATGATCGACTTCCAGTCGCAGATGGCCTTTGCCACCAAGTCCATCGATGCCGTGCAGCTGCGCAACAACGCCGCCCTGGTGGCCCATGCCGCCAAGGGTTTCGGTGTTTCCACCATCCTGACGACCGTGGCGGAGAAGAGCTTCTCCGGCCCCATGTTCAATGAGATCACCGACGCTTTCCCCGGCGAAAAGCTGCTGGACCGCACCTCCATGAACACCTGGGAGGATGCGGGCGTCATTGAGGTGGTGAACAAGATCGGCAAGGACCGTCTGGTCTTCTGCGGCCTGTGGACATCGGTCTGCATCGTCGGCCCCACCCTGTCGGCCCTGGCCCAGGGCTATGAGGTCTACGTGATCGCCGACGCCTGCGGCGATGTCTCTGACGAGGCGCATGAACGCGCCATGGACCGAATGGTTCAGGCCGGCGTGCGCCCCATGACCTCGCTGCAATATATGCTGGAGCTGCAGCGCGACTGGGCACGTGGTGAGACCTACGAACTGACCACTGGTATCGCCAAGAAGTTCGGCGGCGCCTATGGCCTGGGCATCATCTATGCCAAGACCATGTTCGGGGCGTCCGAAGGGCACTGATTTTCCCCGTAGACGGCTGTTCTTGTTCCGTCACCCTCCTAAGCTGGAAGGCTTGGGAGGGTGAGGGTAATCCCGCACTTTCTTTCCTCCACCCAACCGGGGAGCCATTCCCATGAAGCCCTATCTCCTGTCGCTGGGGGCTGGCCTGCTGGTCGGCGTCATCTACAGCCTGCTGAATGTGCGCTCCCCGGCGCCGCCGACCATTGCGCTGATCGGGCTTCTGGGCATCCTGTTGGGGGAACAGATCGTGCCGCTGGCCAAGCGTCTTTATGCGGGTGAGGCGGTGACCGCTTATCTGCGCGAGGATTGTGCCAAGCACGTGATGGGCCGCCTGCCCGGCGACCAGGACCGGAACGCATGACCGGGCCGGACCGCCGTACCACACTGGCCGGGGCTGCGTCCCTGCTGATGACACCTTTTCTGGCCGATCCGGGGAAAGCCGCCATGCCGACCAAGGACCTGATCCTTACCAATGCCAAGGTCACAACGCTGGACCGCGCCAATCCGCAGGCCCAAGCGGTTGCCATCCGCGACGGGCGTATCCTGGCCGTGGGCACGGAAGCGGAGGTGCGCGCCGCTGCCGGCCCCGATGCGACCCTGATCAATGCCAAGGGCCGCCGCGTCATCCCCGGCCTGATCGACAGCCATATGCACATCATCCGGGGCGGCCTGAATTACAATATGGAACTGCGCTGGGACGGGGTGCCGACCCTGGCCGACGCCATGGCCATGCTTAAGAAGCAGGCCGAGGTGACGCCGCCGCCGCAATGGGTGCGCATCGTCGGCGGCTTCACCGAACATCAGTTCGTTGAAAAGCGGTTGCCGACCCTGGATGAGATCAACCAGGCGGCCCCCGACACGCCGGTCTTCATCCTGCATCTCTATGACCGCGCCCTGTTGAACCGGGCGGCCCTGCGCGCCGTCGGCTATACCCGCGATACGCCCAACCCGCCGGGCGGTGAGATTCAGCGCGATCAGAATGGGGAGCCGACGGGCCTGCTACTGGCCAAACCGAACGCCACCATCCTATATGCGACGCTGGCCAAGGGGCCGAAGCTGCCGCCGGAGTACCAGCTGAATTCCACCCGCCATTTCATGCGGGAGATGAACCGGCTGGGCGTCACCGGGGTTATCGATGCCGGCGGCGGGTTCCAGAATTATCCCGACGATTACGCCATCATCGAGAAGCTGCATGGCGATGGCGAGCTGACGCTGCGCATCTCCTACAACCTGTTCACGCAGAAGCCGAAGCAGGAACTGGCGGATTTTTCCGGCTGGGCCAAACAGGTGACGCCGGGGCAGGGGGACGATACCTACCGCCATAATGGCGCTGGCGAGATGCTGGTCTATTCCGCTGCCGATTTTGAGGATTTCCGGGTGGAACGGCCAGAGATGCCGCCCAACATGGAAACCGACCTTGAACCTGTGGTCCGACTGCTGGCGGAGAACCGCTGGCCCTGGCGGCTGCACGCCACCTATAACGAGACCATCACCCGCGCGCTGGATGTGTTTGAGAAGGTGAACCGCGACGTGCCCTTCAACGGGCTGCACTGGTTCTTCGACCATGCCGAAACCATCGACCAGCGCAATATCGACCGCATCGCGGCGCTGGGTGGTGGAATCGCGGTTCAGCACCGCATGGCCTATCAGGGTGAGTATTTCGTCGAACGCTATGGCGCCAAGGCCGCCGAGGCGACGCCGCCCATCGCGAAGATGATGGCGGCGGGCATCCCCGTGGGCGCCGGTACCGATGCCACGCGGGTCGCCTCCTATAACCCCTGGGTGTCGCTGTCTTGGCTGGTGACGGGCCGAACCGTGGGCGGCACCAACCTGTATCCGCCCGCCAACCGGTTGGACCGGGAAACGGCCCTGCGTCTGTGGACGGAGGCCAATACCTGGTTCTCCAATGAGCAGGGCAAGAAGGGGCAGGTGAAGGCGGGGCAGTTGGCCGACCTGATCGTCCTGTCGGATGACTATTTCAGCGTGGCGGAAAGCGAGATCCCGCACATCACCTCCGTTCTGACCCTGCTGGGGGGTAAGGTCGTGCATGGCGCGGGCGACTACCGCGATCTGGCCCCCGATCTGCCCAAGCCCATGCCCGACTGGTCGCCCGTCCGCACCTTTGGCGGCTATTGGCAGCCGGCGCGGGACAAGGATGGCAAGCTCTTGAAGATGGCGTCGCTCTGCGGCTGCGCGTCGTCCTGCGCCGTCCACGGTCATGACCATGCTGCCGCTTACGCTAGCCCTGCACCGGCAGCGGACGAGGCGGGGTTTTGGGGTGCGTTCGGCTGCGGCTGCTGGGCGGTGTGAGATGGCCCCCGCCCCCATCGCCGCCCTGTTGGAAAGTCCTAAGCTCAACATCGCGGGCCGCATCCTGCTGACCCTGCCTTTCTGGAGCAGCGGTGTCGCCAAGCTGCTGGATATTGACGGTGCCCTGGTAGAGGCCGCGCATTTCGGGCTGGAGCCGGCCTGGGTAACTGTCATCGCCACCCTGATCGTGCAGTTGGGCGGGTCGGCGGCGCTCATCACGGGGCGGTTTGCCTGGTTGGGGGCAGGGGCGTTGGGTGTGTTCACGGCGCTGGCCACTCTGATTGCCCATCCGTTCTGGACCGTGGCCGATCCCATGGCCCGCTTTCATGAGCGCAACACCTTTCTGGAACATGTCGGGCTGGTCGGCGGCTTGATCCTGGCCGCCATCCTGACCCATCGCAAAGGCCGATTCTGATGGCGGATACCCACAGCCCGACGCAAAGCCCCTTGCGGCTGCCCCTGTTCCGAGCGCTGTGGATTGCCACCATCGTGTCGAATGTCGGGACCTGGATGCATGATGCCGGGGCCGGCTGGCTGATGACCAGCCTATCGGATGCGCCCATCATGGTGGCCCTGGTCCAGGCGGCCACCACCCTGCCCATGTTCCTGTTCGCCCTGCCCGGTGGTGCGCTGGCCGATATTGTCGACCGTCGCCAGCTGCTGATCCTGGCGCAGCTCTGGGCGCTGATCTGCGCCGGGCTGCTGGCCCTGGCTACCTTTCAGGGGCTGACGGGGCCGGGCCTGCTACTGGGCCTGACCTTCGCGCTGGCCACCGGGGCGGCCCTTTCGGCCCCGGCCTTTCAGGCCATCGTGCCGGAACTGGTACCTAAAACAGCCCTGCCGGAAGCGATCTCGCTGAACAGTCTGGGTATCAATATCTCCCGCGCCATCGGTCCGGCGCTTGGCGGCTTCATCATTGCGGCGGCGGGGCCGGCGGCAGTGTTCGCGCTGAACGCCCTTTCGGTGCTGGGTGTCTGGATCGTGCTGATCGCCTGGAAGCGCGATGCGAAGCCTGCCACCCTGCCGGCGGAGCATTTCACCGGTGCTCTGCGGGCCGGCGCCCGCTATGTCCGCCATTCCCCGGCCCTGCGCACGGTTCTGATCCGGTCGGTCGGGTTCTTCGTGTTTGCCAGCGCGCTCTGGGCCTTTGTGCCCATCATCGCCCGCCGCGAACTGGGCCTGGGTGCCGCCGAATATGGCGCGCTGCTGGGCAGCATGGGGGCGGGTGCTATTGTCGGGGCCGTATTGCTGCCGCATGTGCGCAAGGTGCTGTCGGCCAATGGCCTGACCGTGGCGGCCACCCTGCTTTTCGCCGCCGTCAGCGCCGCCCTGGCCTTCGCACATAATTTCGCGCAGGCGGCATCCTGCATGGCCATGGCCGGCATGGCCTGGATCACCATGCTGTCCAGCTTCAATGTCGCCGCACAGACCGCGGCCCCCAGCTGGGTGAAGGCCCGCGCGCTCGCCATCAATCTTCTAGTTTTCCAGGGATCGATGGCGGCGGGTAGTGCCGGTTGGGGCTTTGCCGCTGGGCATCTGGGCATTCTCGACACCATGCTGATCGCCGCATCCGGCATGGTGCTGGCCCTGGGTCTGGCCCTGCGCTGGCAGATCAAGGGTGATATGGCCGGCAATATTGCGCCCTCCTCGCACTGGCCCTCGCCCATCGTGGCGGTGGACAGCCCGACCGACCGGGGCCCGGTGATGATCACGGTGGAATATCTGATCGACCCGGCCCGCAAGGCCGACTTCACCCGCGTGATGCGCACCCTGCGCCGCATCCGTCACCGCGATGGCGCCATCAGCTGGGCACTGTATGAGGATGCCGCCGAGCCGGGCCGCATGGTCGAAAGCTTCGTCCTGGAAAGCTGGCTGGAACATCTGCGCCAGCATGAACGCGTCACCCATGCCGACCGGGAGGATCAAGACGCGGTGCGTGGCTTCCACCTCGGCACCGAACCACCGCTGGTCCGGCATCTCATCGCCCCATGAAGAATCCCTCTTGACCTTCCCATTGTGGGAAGGTTCAGAACCCTGAGACATTGCCGGAGGGGCATGGATTGCGGCTGGTCAATGACCAGCACTTTCCACCATGCTTGTCTGATCCGGCCTGCTCTGGTTCGGGGGTATCATGTCTGCAATTCTGTCCCTGCCTGTGAAGGGCATGAACTGTGTTTCCTGCGTTGGCCGGGTAGAGAAGGCGGTCGGCAAACTGTCCGGCGTGGCCGGTGTCAGCATCAATCTGGCCAGCGGGCGCGTGATGGTGACCCCGTCTGCTGATGCGGACGTAAAAATGCCGGCGGCTGTGGTGGCTGCTATCAGTGCCGCCGGCTATACCCCGCTGGTCGAACCGCTGCGCCTGAAGCTGACAGGACTGCGCTGTGCCGGCTGTGTCGGGCGGGTGGAAAAGGCGCTGCGGGCCGTACCCGGCGTTATCGATGTGAAAATCTCCCAGGCGACGGGTACTGCCCTGATCGATGCCGCGGACGTGGCCGAGGCTGACCTGATCGCGGCGGTGACGACGGCGGGTTATGGGGCATCTCCGGCGGTGGCGGAGGATGCCACACCGCTTTCTACGGCGGTGTGGGAGCCGCTGATGGGGGAGGGCGCGCGGGCAGCACTGGCCTTGCTGCTGGCGGTTCCGCTGCTGCTGCCCATGCTGGGTAGGCCGGTGCTGCCGGTCTGGGTGCAGTTGCTGTTGGGCTCGCTGGTGCAGTTCGGGCTGGGCTGGCCCTTCTATGCTGGTGCGTGGAACGCTGTACGCCACGGTGCTGCCAATATGGATGTGCTGGTGGTGCTGGGCACGCTGGCGGGGTGGGGCCTGTCAGGCTGGATGGCCCTGACCGCCCATGAAGGGCATGCGCCGCACCTTTACTATGAGGCGTCGGCCACCATTGTCGCCATGCTGCTGCTGGGCCGCTGGCTGGAGGCGCGGGCCAAGCGCAAGACGGGGGCCGCCATTGAGGCGCTGATGGAACTGCGTCCGCAGGTGGCACGGGTGCGCCGCGATGGGGCGGAGGTGACGCTGCCCATCGCGGAACTGCGGCGCGGCGATGTGGCGCTGGTGCGGGCCGGTGAGCAGGTGCCCGTGGACGGAACCATCTTGGAGGGCGCCACCCATCTGGATGAAAGCATGATTACGGGCGAAAGCCTGCCGGTTGCAAAGGGTGTGGGGGCGGCGGTGACGGGCGGGTCGATGAACCTGGACGGGTTCATCGCGGTGACGGCGGGCGCCCTGGGCGCCGAAAGTACCCTGTCCCGCATCATCCGCATGGTGGAGGAAGCGGGGGCGGCCAAGGCCCCGATCCAGCGGATTGTGGACAAGGTTAGTGCCGTGTTCGTCCCGGTCATCCTGATCCTGGCACTGCTGACCCTGACAGGCTGGCTGTTGGCCGGGGCCGGGGTGGAGGCGGCGATGATCAATGCCGTGTCCGTGCTGGTCATCGCCTGTCCCTGTGCCCTGGGTCTTGCGACGCCGACGGCCCTGATGGTGGGGACCGGCGCTGCCGCGCGGGCAGGTATCCTGATCCGCGATGCAGAGGCGCTGGAACGGGCGCGTGATATCGGCGTCGTGGCCTTCGACAAGACCGGCACCCTGACCGAAGGCCGGCCCGCCATCGTGGCGGTACAGCCGGTCACTGGCACGGACAAGGATACGGTCCTGCGCCTTGCCGCCGCGCTTCAGGCCGGCAGCCTCCACCCCCTGGCGCACGCCGTGCGTGATGCTATGGCGGATGTCACGGCGGCGGAGGCCATCCGCGCCCTGCCCGGCCTGGGGGTGGAGGGCATGCTGGACGGTCGTGCCCTGCTGCTGGGCAATGGTCGTCTGATGGCAGAGCGTGGGGTGGAGATCGCGGCGCTGGACACCGTGGCGCGGGGACTGACGGCGCGAGGGCATAGCCTGTCCTGGCTGGCTGCCGATGGACGGGTTTTGGGTCTGATCGCCTTTGGTGACAAGGTTAAGCAGACAGCACCGGCGGCCATTGCCCGGCTGAAGGCGCTGGGCGTGCGGACCATCATGCTGACTGGCGATAATGCCGGGGCGGCGGCCGCGGCGGCGGCGGCCTTGGGTGTGGATGAGGTTCTGGCGGAATTGCTGCCGCAGGATAAGGGGCAGGCGCTGGCCCGGCTGAAGGCGGGGGGCCGTGTGGTGGCCATGGTCGGCGACGGTATCAATGATGCCCCCGCCCTGGCCGCCGCCGATATCGGCATCGCCATGGGCACCGGCACCGATATCGCCATGCGGGCGGCGGGCATCACGCTGATGCGCGGCGACCCGGCTCTGGTGGCCGATGCCATCGCCGTGTCCCGCCGCACCGTCACGAAGATACGTCAGAACCTGTTCTGGGCCTTCATCTACAATCTGGTGGGCGTGCCGCTGGCCATGGCGGGCCTGCTGAACCCCATGCTGGCGGGGGCCGCCATGGCGGCATCTAGCGTCTGTGTGGTGTGCAACGCTTTGCTGCTGCGCGGGTGGCGGGCGGGCGGTAGAGCGGTTTCCGGTTAATCGGAAACCGCTCCGGCGGCGACTGC
>JAEMSB010000611.1 GCA_016463045.1 Niveispirillum sp. | reverse complement strand
GGGTCAGACAGGTCGCGCACCAGATCGGCGGTCAGGCCGGCGGGCGGAGACAGGCGTACAGGCCGGTCCAGCGGCACATCCAGGCCCAGGGCCGCCGCGCGCTGTCCCGTCAGAACCAGGGACGGGGCCGTTCCTGCCAGTTGGGCCAGATGGTTCAGGGCCTGGGTCGTCACGGCTTCGGCGGCGAAGGCCAGCAGGGCCGTCCCCGCCTCTGTCGTGATCACCACCACCTCGCCCCGCCGCAGTTCGGACAGGGCGCGGTCCACGGCGCGCTGGGCCGCATGGTCCGGCGGGGTGGCGTGATCGGCGGAGGCGTATTCCAGAACCATGCTATCCATTATTCGTCCCACCACCATCATGACGGTGGCTGTGCAGCCAAACCGTATCGACGGTAAAAGAGAAAAGCAAAAGCGCAAGGGCTGCGCCCACCGCAAAGCCGGTCAGCGGCGGCCCCAGCAGCGGTGTGGCACACAGCGCCAGTACGCCCACCTGCACCATGCAGATCAGGCGCCGCCGCTGGCTGAAGAGCAGGGGATTGTCCAGCCAGGGCCAGACCCGTCCCGCCGCCACGAACAGGGGCCGTAGCAGCCCCGCCAGCAGCACCCATTCCCCCACCTCTCCCGACAGCCAGAGCAGCAGGCAGAGATAAAGGATGGCGACCGTATCCATTTCCATGTCGAACCGGGCGCCATAGGGGCTGCAAAGGCCCTGCCGGCGCGCCAGCCAACCATCCACCCCGTCCAGCACCAGCGCCGTGACGGCAATCACCGACAGGACCCAGGCCGGCATTGCGTCCAGATCATGGACGAAGGGCAGGCTGCCCCCGACAAGGGCCAGCAGGACCGATCGCAACAGCGTGACCCGGTTGGCGTGCCCCCATTCCGGGGCCCGGTGCAGATCCAGCCGCGTCAGCGCGAACCAGGCGGCTGGCAGAAAGGCCAACAGGCAGAAGACCGCATAGGTTCCCGGCAAATCCAGCGCGGGCCCCAGCCCCACCGCCACCGCCAGCAGCGCGCAAACAGCCGCCAGCAGATGCGTCAGCACGGGCCGGCGCAGAGGCAAAGGGGATGTCGGGGGCGGGGCAGCGGTCAGTTCCATGCAAGATAGTTTGGCGGAAAGACCGGATTGGCAAGGGGCGGATGTTTATTCCGCATCCTTAGCGATGCCGGAACAGGTCCAGCAACCGGCGCGCCGCCGCCCCCGGCGTGACGCTGCTGTCGGCGGCAGCGCGTTCCAGGCCCGACAGTTCGGCCCGCACCGCCGGATCGGCCTGGAAGGCGGTGATCAGGCTTTCGCGGATTTCATTCCACATCCAGGCCTGCGCCTGTTCGGCCCGCCGCCGCGCGATGGACCCGTCATCACCCAGGATGCGGCGGTAATCGCCGATCCCGTCCCAGACCTTATCGATGCCCAGATTGTTCAGCGCCGAACAGGACAGGATCGGCACGCGCCAATTGGCATTGGCAGGCCGCAGCAGCGATAGGGCATGGCGATATTCGGCCACGGCGTGGCGGGCGGCATTGGCCAGGTCGCCATCGGCCTTGTTGACCACGATCATGTCGGCCAGTTCGACAATGCCCTTCTTGATGCCCTGCAATTCATCCCCGCCCGCCGGCGGCAGCAGTAGCAAGAACAGGTCGACCATGTCGGCCACCGCCGTTTCCGACTGCCCCACCCCCACCGTCTCCACGATCACCACGTCAAAGCCCGCAGCCTCCACCAGCAGCATGGCTTCGCGCGTGCGCCGTGCCACCCCGCCCAGGGTGGTGCCGGCGGGTGACGGGCGGATGAAGGCGCTGATATCGCGCGACAGCATCTCCATGCGGGTCTTGTCGCCCAGGATGGAGCCGCCAGTGCGCTGGCTGGTCGGGTCGATGGCCAGCACCGCCACCTTGTGCCCCTGGCCGATGACATGCAGGCCGAACGCCTCAATGAAGGTGGATTTGCCCACACCGGGCACGCCGGAAATGCCGATGCGCACACCCCGACCGGTATGAGGCAGCAGGGCCGCCAGCAACGCCTCGGCCTGTTCGCGGTGGTCGGGCCGGGTGCTTTCCACCAGCGTGATGGCCTGTGCCAGGGCACGCCGGTCACCGCCGCGGATACGCTCGGCAAGGTCGGCGATGGGCATGGGCGTGGCTCCAGGCGGCAACGGGGGCGGCACTTTGGAACAGGCGGGCGGTCTAGTCAAATCGCCAGGGGTGCGGGCCGGTTTCTACTTCTTTGGTGTGTGACCATCGGCGCTGCTTTGCAAGCGGCGGGAATCCATGTGATTCTGGATTTATCCACCGATCCGCCCACAACTTGCCCACAGCCAGCCCACATGAAATCCCCCTGGTCATCCCCAGGCTTATCCCCAGGACCGCGCCCATGACCGCCATTGTCCAGACCAGCCACAGCCCGGCCCGCCCCATTGCGGCATTGCCGCCACTGCGCCGCTGGCTGACCCGGCTGTTCCGCCGCCGTCCGCTCACCTATCCGCCGCTGGCCGGTGTGTCGGCGCTGGTGAATGAACAGGTGCTGGCCGTGACGGAGGTGAATGGTGCGGGCATGTGCGTGGTCGGCTATCGCGGCCTTCTGAACCCGCAGGACCGGTTCAGCTTCGTCCTGACCCTGGGCGATTTCGATATTGCCGGCGACGCCGTGGTCGCCTGGCGCCGGCAT
>JAEMSB010000610.1 GCA_016463045.1 Niveispirillum sp. | reverse complement strand
CTTCGGAAATGATCCTGCGAATGGAAGCGAGAATCTCTTCCATCGATGGTTCTTGTGAGGACCCTTTGTCGGCCATTTCGCGCGTAACCTGACCTTCCACGAATTCGTAGGCAAGCCTAGGGCAGAACGCGAGAAATTTCCACGAACTTGTTAACAGGATTGAAGAATTGGCCCTGGAGCGGGCTTAAAAGCAAAGGGGAGGCCAATTGGCCTCCCCTGCTCGCTCTGATTTACGGGAAATGCCGCCGAATCAATCCGCCGACAGACCCCAGATCTTGCTGGATGCGCTGTTGTAATGCGCTTCCACATCATAGGACTGAACCGGCAGACCCAAGCTGCCAACAGACAACTGGCCGGTGGCAGCCATCACCTGGAAGCTGGCCACAACCTCGTCACGCTGCGCGCGGACCAGTTCGACCTGCGCATTCAGCAGTTCCTGTTCGGCATCCAGCGTATCCAGAACGGTGCGTGAACCAACGGTTGCTTCCTGACGCACGCCTTCCAGGGCGATGTTGGCAGCGCGCACCTGCTCGTTACGCGACTTGATGGAGGCGCGCGACGTGCTCAACGCTTCCCAGGCGCGGATGCCGGTTTCGCGGGCGCTGCGCACGGCCTCATCAATCTCGATCCGGCGTTGGGAGGCAGTCTGCTTGGCCTGACGGACACGGGCAGTGGTGCCACCGGCTTCATAGATCGGCACTGTCACGCGGGCGATGATGGCGCCATTGTCGATATCACCCAGCGAACCCGGACGATCCCAGGTGCGGCTGTAGGAACCAACCAGCGATACCGTGGGCAGCAACTCCCCGGCGACCTGATCGACGGCGGAATCAGCCGCACGTTCAGCGAACCTGGCGGCCTGGACCTGCGGGTTGTTCTGTTCAGCCAACGCGATCGTGGCATCCAGCGAGGCCGGCAGACCCGTCAGCGGGGATGCCTGCTTAACGCCCTGCGGCACGGCACCGATCAGGCGGGCGAATGTGGCGCGGCTGGCATTCAGCGCGCCTTCGGCAGCGATGCGGTTTGAGGTCGACAGGGCCAAACGCGACTCGGACTGGCTCACGTCAGTACGGGTGATCTCACCCACCCGGAACCGATCATTGGCCGCTTCCAGCTGACGCTTCAGAACCTGCTCGTTGTTGACGGTCAACTGCAACACGGCCTCATCGCGAACCACGTCGGAATAGGCCTGGGCAGCGGCCAGCAGCACCGACTGTTCGGTAGCCAGCAGGCTGGCGCGCTGTGCCTGGATCAGGGCTTCGGCGCGGCTCATGCTGGCAATGGTGCGGCCGCCACGGAACAGGGGCTGAATGATCTCAGCGCTAACCGACTTTTCAGTCCAGTAGGTCTCAACTGGGCCATTCTTTTGAAGGTTACGACTGGCGCTGCCGGTGGCATCAATGGTGGGCAAAAACCCTGCCTTGGCCTGGGGCAGCAATTCGTCCGTGGCGCGCAGTTCGGCGCGGGCGGCATCCAGCGTCGGGTTGGACTGGTAAGCCTGGACCAGCGCATCCTGGAGGGACTGCGCTTGGGCAGGGGAAAGGCCCAGCCCGAAGGCCAAGGCCACGGCCGGCAGAGCGGCGCGCGCCATGCGGCGCAGGATCAGGCTGGTCGGGGACTGCTTCAGACGGCTGGAGTCCATGGTCAATACACCTTCATGGTCGGATCGATACGCCGGGCCCAAGCGTCGATTCCGCCCGCAAGATTGATGGCCCGGTCGAAACCCTGGGTGCGCAGCCATTGTGTGGCGTACGCGCTTCGCATGCCGTGGTGGCAAAGCACCGCGATATCGCGGTCCTCTGGCAATGCCGCCACGGCTGACGGCAATTGCCCGAGCGGAATGTGGATGCTTTGCGCGATATGGCAAAGTTCCACTTCCCAGGATTCACGTACATCCAGCACGACAATCCTGTCATCCGTCCGGAGCCTGTCCGCCAAATCCTCCACCGTCAGCTCATTGTCTGTGATGGGGCGCACAGAACCCTCCGGATACTGAATCAGAACTGGAAATCGGCCTTGGCTTCGAAGCCAGGCAGCAAGGCCGCCGAAGCATCGAAAAGGATGCGACTGGACACGTGTCCACCAGTCTTCAAATAGAGACGGGCAGTGCCCTGGCCGCTTTCAGGCAGGACAACGGCCAGCAGACGCCCGCCTTCGGCTAACTGGTCCAGCAGGGCAGGCGGCACGGCGGCAACCGCACCCTGCACGATGATCACGTTGTACGGCGCCTGCTTGGCCCAGCCGGCATTCAGCGGGCCATGCATGACGGCGGCATTGTCCACGCCCTGGGTCTGCATCGCCTGGTTGGCGAAGGCGGCCAGTTCGCTGTCCGATTCCAGCGCCACGACGGTGGCGGCCAGACGGCCAATGACAGCGGCGGAATAACCGGTGCCGGTCCCCACATCCAGGACAATATCCGTGGACTCGATCTTCGCGTCATTCAGCAGGCGTGCCAGGACCATCGGTTCCAGCAGATAGCGGCTCCGGGTGACCGGGATGCTCTTGTCGACATAGGCAACGCCGCGCAGGCTTTCAGGTACGAACTGGTCGCGCGGCACGGCCAGAAAGGCATCGACCACACGCTGATCGGTCACCTTGTTGGGCCGGATCTGGCCTTCGACCATGTTCAGACGGGCGGCGCTATATTCGGTGGTGGCCATCATGGACGTGTC
>JAEMSB010000609.1 GCA_016463045.1 Niveispirillum sp. | reverse complement strand
GCAAAACGCCCCGCATCTGCGGGGCGTTGTCGTTTCAGCCTTCGACATCGACCGGGACAGCCCCGGCATTGCCAGGATCAGCGGTGCGCGGGTTCAGCGTGGCAGCGCCCCCCACGGCCACAGCCAGCCGGTTGCTGGCACTTTCCAGCCGTGCCTCCAGTTCGAACAGGGCGACATCCCGGGGCAGGCCCGGCGGGATGGGGGGCAGAAATTCAATGGTGATGCGACCCGGCCGTTTCAGGAAGGTCTTGCGCCCCCAGAAGACGCCGGAATTCACGGCCATGGGCACCAGCGGCACATTCAGTTCATCATACAGGACCGAAATACCTACCTTGTAGGGGCGGTACTCGCCCACGGCCACACGGGTGCCTTGCGGGAAGATCACGATCTCCCGCCCCATCTCCTTCATCTTCTTGGCGCCACGCACCAGGGAGGCGATGGCCGCCCCACGCTTACCGCGCTTCACAGGGATCATGCGGGCCCGCCACGCATACCAGCCCCAGAGCGGGATATGGATCAGCTCATGCTTCAGCACGATCGCGGGATCGCGGAAAAGCAGGTGGAGCTTCATCGTCTCCCACATCGACTGATGCTTGGCCCCCACCAGATAGGCGCCATCCCTGGGTAGGTGCTCGGTCCCCTTCACTTCATAGCGAAGGCCGATGACGTGGCGTTCCAGGAAGGAAAGGCTGCGCATGTAGAAGCGGATGGCCGCGATCAGCACCGACCGGGGGAACAGCAGCGTCCAGAAGATCGCGGTGCAGTAAACCGCCGTCCAGACAAAGAACAGGATGTTGAACAGCAGAGAGCGGAGGAAAATCATGCGCATCTGGTCCAGAAGATCGGCGGGCGGGTGCACTTAACCGGAAGGGCCCCGCCCTGTCCATAGCCGGTGCCGTAGGGTCAGACCGCCGGGCGCGGCGCCGTCAGGGCCGCACGGACCACGGCCAGCAGATATTTATTATATTCCCCGATGATCAGCTCTGCCGTGCCGGGCCAGCTCCACCACCCGTCCAGGCGCACCTTCTGCGGCGTCACAGGATGGGGGACCAGGGTCACGCCGGGCAGGGCGCGGCGGAATTCAACCAGACTGCGCGGCATATGGTAATTGGCCGTCACCACCCGCAGGCTGGTGAAACCTTCCTCTTCCATCCAGCGCGCGGTTTCCACGGCATTGCCTTCGGTGTCGTCGGCGTCATAGCCAAGCTGGACGCAGCATTCCAGGTCGTTTCCCGACTTGGAGGAGATGGCCAGCAATTCGCGCACATCCACACCGCGATAGACGCCGGAGATGAAGAGTTTACGGGCACGGCCAGCGCGCAGCAGGTCAAACCCGACCGACAGCCGCTCGCTGCCACCGGTCAGCACCACGATGCCATCGGTGCGGACATCATCTTCGGGCGCCTGACGCGGCAGGGATGCCGCAAACAGGAACAGGCCACCGCCCCAGGTCACCGCCAGCAGGGCGACCAGCAGCACAAGCCTGCGCAACTGCCGGGAAGCCGGATGTCCGCTCACGGCAGACGCCCCAGCGCGCGCATGACGGTCAGCCGTGCCGTCAGGGCGGCCAGCAGCGCCGCCACCACCGGCACAACAGGCAGCCACGCCCAATCTCGCAGCGATAGGGCCATGTCGGGCAGCAGCGACGCACCCAGCCCCTGTCCCGCCTGCTCCAGCCCCCAAAGCGTGGCCAGCGCCAGCAGGAAGCCGACACCGCCACCCAGCAAGGCCTGACGCAGCATATGCGTCTGGAACTGGCCCGCGACATAGCCGTCGGTGGCGCCCATGACATGCAGCAGTTCCACCTCCTGCCGATGCACCGCGAATCCGGAGGATGCAGCAAAGATGATGGAAATGACGCCCGCCCCGCCGATGAGCGCGATGATGCCGACAGACACGGCCTGAACGGTCCGCGCCAGCCGGCGCAGGTCACCCAGCCAACGGGCCGGATCCTCCACCGTCACAAAAGGCGCGGCGCGGTTCAACTGTTCGGACAGGTCGGCGACATTGGCCCCGTCGGCCAGACGCACATCGATCAGCACCGGCAGCGGCAGTTCTGAAACCAGCGCCCCTTCGCCCAGCCAGGGTTCGACCAGGGCGCGGGCATCGGCGTCCGACAGGCGGCTGGCCGTTGCGACAAAGGCGCTGGATGACAGCGCGTCCATAACCTTGCGCACGCGTTCATCCAGTTCGCGGGCATTGGCGGTGCCCGTGGGCGCCACCTGTACCGTCATTCCTGCCGTAAGTTCGCTGTCCCAGCGCCGCGCCAAGCCCGACAGAATCAGCGACACAGCCAGGGCCAATGCCGCCAGATAGACCATCAGGGCGATGATCCAGGGCAGGAAACGCCCCGTCGCGTCCTGGCTGAGCGGTATGTCGAAATGGGCGCGGCGGCGCATCGGTCCCTGTTCCGGCTGTGGGGGGCCGTTCATCCCGGCCCGTCGGTCAGCGACAGGAATGGCATGGGCGGACGGCAAGGTAAAGTCGGCAGACCCCGTCCGACGGAGGTAGCGCTTCTTTCCGCCCCCGTCCTTGCACAGGATGCCCGCGCCCGCCTATAAGGGATTGGCGCGAACGGCATTGCCGTTCGCCTTCCGATTTCCGATCCACCCATACCCGGCGCCCCGACCCGATGATCCTGTCCTGTCCGTCCTGCGCAAAACGCTTCATGCT
>JAEMSB010000608.1 GCA_016463045.1 Niveispirillum sp. | reverse complement strand
ACCATGAATATCGGCATCTTCCGCGGCGGCGAGAATACCAATGTCGTGCCCAACCTGGCGCGCGTGGAAATCGACCGCCGCCTGCTGCCAGAGGAAAAGATCGTCGAGGCGTTTGCGGAGATCGAGGCGCTGGTGACGGCGCATCCGGAGGCAGACCACCTGTCCTGCCGTCTGCTGACCGGTACCAACGGATTCCGCGCGCCGCATGACGGACCGCTGGTCAGCGCTCTCTGTGCCGCCATCGAGGGGGTGACGGGCGCACCGGCCCGGTTCCTGAAAGATACCGGGGCCAGCGATGGCCGTTACTTCGCCGATGACGGGATCGAGATCGTCAATTTCGGGCCGGGTGCCGGCTGGCAAGGCCACAAGGCCAACGAATATGTGCCGCTGGACGAGCTGGTCGCGGCGACGGCGATATTGGAAGGGGTGGTGGAGAGGGTGCTGGGGTAGATATTTTCACTGTGCTAAGCCATTTCAGCGTGCGTTGAAACGGCTTAGCACAGTGAAATGCATTGACTGATTTCACTGGATGTGCCACTTTCATCGCATGATGAAAACAGCTGCATCAGTGAAATCAGGTATGAAATCTGCTGCGTTTTTCCGAGGCGCGGATTTGGTGCATGATGCTATTGCTCTCGTGAAGGAGCGCCTAAGTGCCATCCCAATAATTCGGTTGGATTGGATTGAACCAGCCCCAATGGGGATTGATGCGGGTTTTGATATTATAGTTGAAATGGATGTGGCGGGTCGCTCCCGTCAACTAGCATGTGAAATAAAGTCGCGGGGAGAGCCATCCATTATCATGTCAGCTATTTTTCGGCTGAAAAGAAATTTGAATACTCAATCAGAGCCTTTGGTGCCGGTAGTGATCGCCCCATATCTCTCGTCGGAGGCGAGGAATATCTGTCGCGAGAACAGCGTCGGCTATTTCGATTTTTTCGGAAATGCCTACCTTGCTTTGGATGAGATTTATATCGAGCGCGAGTTGGAAGGACGGCCTACGGCGGAGCGGCGTGAACTGAAATCTCTTTTCAAGCCAAAATCCGCGCGTATTTTGCGCATTCTGTTACGTGATCCTGGTCGTTCTTGGCGTGTGACTGAATTGGCCGACGTCGCAAAAGTCAGCTTAGGCCAGGTTAGTAATGTCCGTGGCAAGTTGATTGAGCGTGAATGGGCGTCAGTGACCCCGGATGGCGTGCGGTTGATCCGACCGGACGCGTTACTTGACGACTGGCGCAACGGGTATGAAGCGCCGACAGGTCCAAGACTCGAGTTTCATACAACCTTACATGGGCCAGCGCTTGAGAGGGCGCTGGCGGATTGTCTGTGTATTCGGGACGGGAAGGGTGTTGCAGCCCTAGCGTCCTTCTCCGCTGCCAAATGGCTGGCGCCCTATGGACGAGTGGGCAGCCATTTCCTTTATACCGATAGACAGGGACTTGAGCGGCTGAAAATGCATCTGCAACTGTCCCCCGCACCGCGCGGAGCCAATGTTGTCGTGACCTTGCTTGATGATGACGGGCCGTTTTTGGATACGGTCGAGCCGGCTCCCGGCATCATCTGCACCAGTGCGGTGCAAACCTATCTTGATCTTCATGATGCCGGGGAACGGGGTCGTGAAGCGGCAGACCATCTTCGTCGGCTTTGCCTGAAATGGGTTTGAGATGCACACTGAACCCCGATCGGCCCATGATTATGATGATCGTACCACCCGAGCTGTCGAAAGCGTGCTGGTCGAGATGGCTCAAATTCTGGGGAGTTACCGGGGCAAGTTCACGGTGATCGGTGGATCGGTTCCTTGGTTGCTACTCAATAATGACGATATGCCTCATGTCGGCTCCCTGGACGTCGATATCTGTCTGGATGCAGAGGCTCTTGGCGATGGCGAATATGCATCGCTGGTCGAATCCCTAATGGGACAGGGCTACGCCCAACGCCCGGAGAACCGACGCTTTCAGTTAGTACGGCAAGTGCCCGACCCTATGGGTGGGCCGGCGATTGAAATCATTGTCGATTTTCTGATGCCCAGGAATGCTGTTGTACTGAAGAATGATCCTACTCTGATTGATAATTTCGCGGTCCAACGGGCTGATGGTGCGGACTTGGCCTTGCAATTCAGCACGGTCATCTCGCGTGAAGCGTGGATGCCGGGCGGGGGACGTAACCGCGTGGACATTGCGGTTTGTTCGATTCCGGCTCTGTTGGCTTTGAAGGGATACGCTCTGAGCGGGCGGTTGAAGCAGAAGGACGCCTACGACATCTATTATTGCATACGTAATTATCCGGGCGGCGTCGATGCCCTGGCCAATGACTGCCAGCCGGTGCTGAAGACGGAAAATGGACGGCAGGGCTTTCGCTACATAGCTGACAAATTTGGTGATTGGGACAGCTTCGGTCCGACCTGTGTCCGTCAATTCATTGAGGAAACACGGATTGCTGCGGATTTGACGCCCGATCAATGGCAGACGGACGCCTATGAGCAGGTCCGGGTATTGCTGTTGCGACTGACTCCATTCCTTTGACATCGCTACGCCCCACCCCGCCAAACCCTTCATCCCAAAACCGCATAGCCCACCTGATGCTTCGCTATTGCGAATAACTCGCACTCGTGCTTATTTGCGAGCCATTATCAATCGCGGGTGATGTGGGTTATGGCGGCGGGGGTGGAGCAGCAG
>JAEMSB010000123.1:3638-9796 GCA_016463045.1 Niveispirillum sp. | reverse complement strand
CCTAGGCCAGTCCGGGACAGGTGGCCGATCCTGATGGCGATGGCGTGCTGCTGTCTGGTCCGGTTCGCCAGCCCGGCTTGCGCTCCGTCGGTGGGGAGGGGTTGAGCCTGCGCGCACTGCTGTCCGGCCCCGGCGCGCCACTGCCCGATGCCTATGGCCTTGTCGCGCTGCTTGAACGTACCGACCCCGCCGGTGCCGGGCGCCGACCCAGCCTCTTTGCCCCGACGGAGGTAGTGGAGGGACGGTTTGACCTGCGTCTGCGTGATGGCGACCGTGTCACCCTGTTCCTGCGGGAAGAGGTGATGCGTCCGGCATCCGCCCCCACCGAACCGGATGTGCCCGACCCGTTGCCCCCCGACATTCGTGCCATGTTGTCGGAACGGGCCGTGGCTCTGCGTGGCGGGGTGATGATGCCGGGGGAATATCCCGTGGCGGGACCGTTGCCCCTGTCGCTGCTGCTGCGCACTGGCGGCGGTCTGAAGCCGGAAGCCGATGCGGAGCGGCTGGAACTGCTGCCGCCCCCCATCCCGCCACGTGGGCGCGATGATGGGGACACGCTGGGCGCCATGCCCCGCACCCTGACCGGTGGAGCCACGGCCAGCACCCTGATCCCGCCTGGGGCCGCCATCCGTGTCGGCCTGAAACAGCGGCCACAGGAACGGCGCGGCATCCTGCTGGCGGGGGAGGTGGCGGAACCCGGCACCTATGATCTGGCGCCGGGAGAGACGCTGTCCATGCTGCTGGACCGGGCCGGAGGCCTGACGGAGGACGCGTATCCCGCCGGCATCATCTTCACCCGTGAAAGCGCGCGGCTGGCGGAGGAGGAAGGATTGCGCCGCACCGCGCGGGAACTGGACCGGCAGTTGGGCCAGATGCTGGGCGGCAAGAACCCACCTGACCCGGCCCGTGTCGAACTGGCCCGCCAACTGGCCGCCGACCTGCGCAACACCAATGCACTTGGCCGCATCACGGTGGAGGCCAATCCCGCCGTGCTGGGCGACCGCCCCGAACTGGACATGCCGTTGCAGCCGGGCGACCGTATCCATATCCCGCGCCGCCCCCTGACGGTGACGGTGTCGGGAGAGGTGCTGGCCCCCGCCTCCCTGCTGTTCGATCCGGACAAAAAGCCGGAAGATTATCTGCGCGAAGCCGGCGGCCTGACGCGGTTTGCCGATGATGACCGCATCTTCATCATCCATCCCAACGGGGCCGCCGAGCCGCTGGAAAGTGGCTGGCTGACCCATCAGGTGCCGACATTGACACCCGGCTCCATGATCGTGGTCCCGCGCGACGCCGAACCGTTTGAATGGCTGCCGCTGACCCAGAGTATCACGACGATCCTAAGCCAGATTGCCTTCAGCGCCGCCGCCATCGCGGCCATCAGCAACTGATGGGCGTCCCGCTGCTGTCCATCATCACGGTGGTTCGCGACGATCCCGCCGGCCTTGCGGCTACCCGTGACAGTCTGGCTGCCCAGGTCTGGCAGGGGTTTGAATGGCTGGTCGCCGATGGCGGCTCCGCCCCCACCACACTGGCGGTGCTGAACACGCCCAGCCCCATACCGCACTGGCTGGATAGCCGGCCCGATGGTGGGCCGTTTGCCGGGATGGACCGGGCCATGGCGGTGGCGCGGGGGGATTACCTGCTGTTCTTGAATGCCGGTGACAGTTTGGCGGACGGCCAAGTCCTTGCCGATCTTCTTTCCCCGCTGACTGCCTGTCCCGACCTGCTGTACGGCGACAGTCTGGAGGACCCGGGCGATGGGGTGGTGCGGGTGAAGCCGTCACGGCACTGGCGCTGGGCCTTCTACGGCATGCCCGCGCACCATTGCGCCATCCTTTACCGCCGGACCCTGGTGGCGGATTTGCGGATGGACCAGGGCTACCGCATCGCGGGCGATTATGCCTTTACCCTGGCCGCCCTGCGCCGTGCCGCTTCCGTCATCCGCTTGCCCCGTGTCATCGCCCGCTTCGCCCCCGGCGGCCTGTCGCGTCGCCATGCGGCGCGGGGCCGGGCAGAGCAATTCCGCATTCGCCGCAGCGTTCTTGGTGTTTGCGCTACCGTTGCCGGTGCCATATGGCTGCTACAAATTGTCGCATCCGTCATCCGTGGTATATCCCCAAGTGGGTATGCCTTCTGGCGATTCCGAGGGCCTGCCGCCTGAGAGTTAATGAGAACAAATTTGTTAACACCGCATTTACATAGCAAAATCAATAGTTAAGCGTTTCCTGATCGAATACCACCATTAACCATTCGGCCCTCCAATGGTCACAACCCACTACAACCGTCCGTATTGGAGCTGGGGCTCTAGACCTCTATATGTAGCGAAAGACCGCTATCCGGTGCGAAGGAGTCCCGAAATGCTTGAAAAGAGAAACCCGTCAAAGTCGGGCCTGGCACAGGCCTATTCCCTGTCCAAGCGCGGTGAAGGCCCCAATCCCATTGATATCCATGTCGGCCAGCGGCTGCGTCTGCGCCGCACCTTGCTGGGGCTCAGCCAGGAAACCCTGGGCGAGGCTGTGGGCATCACCTTCCAGCAGCTTCAGAAGTATGAGCGCGGGGCCAACCGCATCAGCGCCAGCCGCCTGTTCAACCTGTCGCAGGTTCTGGGCGTGCCCGTGACCTTCTTCTTCGACGATCTGCCGGCTTCGGAATCCACCCTGGTTCCTGATGAGCCCAGCGAGACGCAGGAGTTCGAGAGCATGGCCCGGCGTGAGACGCTGGAACTGGTCCGTGCCTATTACCGTATTCCGGAAGATGCCGTGCGCCGCCGCACGTTCGAACTGGTGAAGACGCTGGCCGGCGACGGCGAGGACAGCGCCAAGGCCGGCTGATCCGCCGGTTCCGATCTCAATGCCCCGGATAGTTCGGGCTGGCTGGCCGCATCCCGTGCGGCCAGCCAGTCACGTTTCAGGTCGATCGACCAGTAATAGAACAGGCGTGACAGGGCATGGTGCAGACCGGCCTTGCCGTCCAGAAACCCCAGATGCCAGACATAGGCGTGTAGAAAGGCCAGCCAAGGCCGCCCCGGCACCCGTGCCAGCAGACGCTTGGCCCCACGCCGAAGTCCCCGTTCGCCGGCCAGCAGGCTGCCGATTGCGTCACCGCCATGCGCCAGTTCCGCCTCCCAGTCTGAATAGCGATTATGCCGGTCGAACCAGTCCGCGGGCGGCTTTGCATCGGCATGGATCATCCTACCCGACAGCCGCTCTACCGGCCCTTCCACCATGGGCTGGTAATGTCCCTCCACCTCCCACATGCGAGTCACATGCAGGTCGGGACAGACCGGAAAGCGCGTCCGGCGACGGTCCAGCAAGGCGATCTTGCGGTAAGGTGTGCCGTGACGCAGCACACGGCCCAGCCATAGGGGCCGGCTGTCGATGAAGTAGGCCGCCGCTTGGGGGCCGCGCGTCATCAGGGCCGCGATCTCTACAACCAACTGGGGAGTGACCCTTTCATCGGCATCGACGAACAGCACCCAGTCATGGCGCACAGCCGCATGCGACAGGGACCATTGTTTCTTTTTTGGATACATGCCGTTCCATTGGAAGGCAATCAGTTCCGCCCCTTTAGCGTTGGCGATACCGGCGGTAGCATCTGTACTGTCGCTGTCCACCACCAGAACCTGGGCGAATCGGTCCAATAGGGCAAGACATGCCGCGATATTCGCGGCCTCGTTCCGGGTCATGACAATGACCGTCACGGGGATGAGGGCTGTTTCCATTATTGCCCCCGCCGATAGCCGTGCCGTGCCGCGATGACAAACAGGCCAAGCCCCAGCCCGGCCAGCGCACCCGCCGGGATCAGCGGGACGGGGTTGGGCCAGTCGGCCAGGGCGGCGGCGGCGGGTGGTTCCAAAAGGTCTGCGGCATAGGGCAGACCGACATCCAGCATCATCAGCATCTCTTCCTGTTCGGTCACCATGCCCGACAGAAGGCGGGACCGGTCCAGATTGGCGATACCGGACAGACGGCCATTCACATGTGCCATCTCTGCACGCAGCCGTCGTTCCGCCTCCGCCCGCAGATGCGCCTCCGTGGCGGCGTGCAGGCGGGTCAGCAGCAGCAAGGCGAAATCCCGCTCCTCATGCCGATAGACCAGCCGTCGTAACGGCCCGCCGCTGACCGATTCGATGGCAAGGTATTTCTTGAGATGACGCGAGAGGTCCACCGCATCGGGCGGGGACCATACCGCATGCCCGGCCAGCCAGCGCAACCCGCGCACCAGTGTGGCGCCCATTCCCGTGGGCGGGCGCCAGCGCCCCGCGTCCGCGTCCCAGGCATCCTCGAACAGGCGGCGCATCAGTTCCTGATCCCGGACCAGACGTTCGGCGACAGGCACGGAGGTCAGCAGCGCCAGATAGCGGGAGAAGTCGCTGACCAGTTCCTCCGCCGATCCCTGTTCGGCGATGCCGCGCCCGGCGGCGGGTGACAGGGCTGGGGCACGGGGCCCCATGGCTGCGGGACCGCTACGCCCCGTGGGTCCCACGATCAGGCTGGCCGTGTAATGGGGTGTGACCAGATGCAAGGCCAGGATGGTCAGCGCCAGCCCGGCGCAGGCACAAAGAAGCAGGCGGCGCCACTGACCCGCCAGTGCACGCAGCATCTCCCCCATGGCGGGGGATGGCATATCCAGCCTGCTGGCGATGCTGTCGGGCATCGGTCAACGCCTGCACTTGTCTTCACTGATAACGAGAATGTCAGATCAACTCTCTCCCGTAAAGGCTGGTATGGGCGCGACCAGCAACCAGAGAGAGGAGGATTGAGAAGCACAAATACTTGAAACTGGTGTGCAGAAAGGCCCCCAGTAGCAGCGAGGGCGCAACCGCCAGCAGCAGCATCGGCATATTGCGTGCCGCCCGCGCTGCCATACCCGCCAGAAGCCCCGCCAGCAGCAGCACCAGCGCCAGTCCGATTGCCCCCAGTTTCAGCAGAAAGTAGCTGGCCGCGCTGTGGGTGTAGGACACACGCCACCAGCCGACGGCCGGATTGGGTACCAGCGCACCCCAGCCATCACCGATCAGGAAGGCCAGCGGATCGCGCCCCACCTGATCCAGCACGGCCACGAATTCGTCGACGCGGTTGTTCAGACCCACGCTTTCCGTCTTGTCGGCCAGAAGTTCCGCCACGCCGGCCACCCGCGTGCCGACAAAGGCCAGCAACAGCAAGGCCAAAAGGGAGGTGGTAATGAACCAGAACGGATGCCGCCACAGGCGGATACCCATGCCGGTTCCCAGCGCCAGCAAGGCTAGGCCAAGCCCTGCCCGGTGTAGGGTTGCCGCCAGGGCCAGCAGGCAACATAGGCTGCCCGATGTGGCGAGTGCCGCCTGCGCCTGTTCCATCCACCGCCGGGGGCGTGCCAGGAACCAGCCCGTGGCGCGCAGGCCCAGCCAGACGGCGGCGAACGGCACCAGCGCGCTGTTCAGCAGGTAATAGCGCCCCTCCCCCAAGGCAGAGGTTCCCAGGGATGATAGGGCCATGCCCGCATCCCACCACCAGCGCAGGGTAAAGATCACCCCGGCCAGGGCGACGATATCGGCCAGCCGATCGGCCCGGTCCGCCGGAAGTCGTCCCAGGTGCGGGGCCAGAAGCAGCGGCAGGGCCAGGAATAGCATGGGCACGATGTCGCGCATCATGTCCGTCAGGCCCCAGCCGTTCCACAGGCCGCGAACCAGTCCCTGCCATAGCAGCCAAACCAGGATGGCCGACCCCGCCGCCATAACCGCCGGTCCGCGTCCCAGCATCTGTCCTGAGAAAAACCGCCAGGGCGTGCTCGTCCCCACCATGCAGGCAATGCCTGCGAAGACCAGCAACTCCTGCGGACGGATGCCCGGTGGGGCCGGGGCGGAGGCAGCACCATAGGCCAGGATGGACAGGGCGAAGGCCCATAGCCGCCAATCCGTTGCGTCCCCCACTCGCATCCCGCGATCCTGTATCCGGTTTTGCACCAAAGCCATCATGCCATGGCAATGGCGCTGGACAAGGGGGGGCTGGCGGGATCAAAAATCACGCCCATGACACACCAGACCGACATCATCACCCTGCCCCATGGCCGCCCCGGCACCGCGCGGCGCCTGACCATCCACCGGTTCGGGGCGGGCGCCGGCCCCAAGGCCTATATCCAGGCCGGCCTGCATGCCGGCGAATTACCGGGCATGG
>JAEMSB010000123.1:0-3628 GCA_016463045.1 Niveispirillum sp. | reverse complement strand
CTGTTGGACCATCTGATCCGTCTGGATGGGGAGGGCAGGATCAAGGGGCAGGTGGTGCTGGTGCCCATGGCC
The DNA here is from genome assembly GCA_016463045.1 of Niveispirillum sp. Classification (GTDB taxonomy): domain Bacteria; phylum Pseudomonadota; class Alphaproteobacteria; order Azospirillales; family Azospirillaceae; genus Niveispirillum. The sequence continues at coordinate 3,556 of JAEMSB010000123.1, read as the reverse complement.
AATCCCATCGGGCTGGATCAGGTGCTGCTGGGCGGCCATGTCGGGCGGTTTGATTTGGCCAGCGGCGTGAATTTCAACCGCGCCTTCGCCGATCTGGGCGATACGGTTGCCGACAGCCTGCGGCCCGGCGATCTGGGTCCCGATGCCGATGCCAACCGCCGCCTGCTTCAGCAGGCACTGGCCAGTGCCGCCGCCGCGTTGCAGCCCCGGACGGAGGCGGACGCCTTGCGCCGGCTGCTGCTGTCCCACGCCGTCGATGCCGATTACGTGCTTGACCTGCATTGCGACAGCGAGGCGGTGATGCATCTCTACACCACGCCTGCCTGCTGGCCCCTGGGTGTGGCCGATCTGGCGGCGCGCCTGGATGCCAGGGCCGTGTTCCTGGCCGACCGGTCGGGTGGGGAGCCGTTTGACGAGGTCTGTTCCACCCCCTGGGACCGGCTGCGCGCCCGCCATGGCGGGCCGGACACGCCCATCCCCGTGGGCTGTTCCGCCGTGACCGTGGAATTGCGGGGCGAGGCGGATGTGGATGACGGGCTGGCCGCCGCCGATGCCGCCGCCCTGATCGACCATCTCTGCTGGCGCGGGATCATCGACGTCCCGGCCCCCGCCATGCCCGATCTCTCTGACCTTGCCACGCCGCTGGCCGGGGTGGACCGGGTCCGTGCGCCGGTTGGTGGTGTCACCCTTTACCATGTCAGCCTGGGTGACCAGGTGCAGGCCGGCGATCATGTCGCCACCATCCTGGACCCGGCCAGTGGTGAACGCCATCCCTGTCACGCTACCTCCGACGGGCTGGTCTGGTCGCGGACCCAGTGCCGCTATGCCGGGCCCAATGACATCCTGCTCTGCATTGCGGGGCGGCAGTTGCTGGTCACCTCGGGTCCGCTGCTCACGGCATAACTTTATTGCCTGCGAATTCGCGGCCACGCCATGACGTGGCGTGCCGCCTCGCGGGCTTGGAAAAGGCCGCAGGGCGGTCTAGTTTCCCCCGACACCTTTTCGTCATCCAGGCAGCGTCATGAACAAGCCCCTGAACAGCTATCGTAACGGTCCCGACGAACATGGCCATTTTGGCATTTTCGGGGGACGTTTCGTCGCCGAAACGCTGATGCCGCTGATCCTGGAAGTGGAAAAGGCGTATGAGGAGGCCAAGGCCGACCCGGAATTCCACGCCGAACTGGCCCATCAGTTGAAGCATTATGTGGGCCGTCCCAGCCCGCTTTACTTCGCCAAGCGCCTGACGGAGGAGCTGGGCGGGGCCAAGATCTATTTCAAGCGCGACGAGCTGAACCATACCGGCGCGCATAAGATCAACAATTGCATGGGCCAGATCCTGCTGGCCAAACGCATGGGCAAGAAGCGCATCATCGCCGAGACGGGTGCGGGCCAGCATGGCGTGGCCACGGCCACCGTCTGTGCCCTGATGGGCCTGCCCTGTGTGGTCTATATGGGCGCCACCGACATTGCGCGCCAGGCGCCCAACGTGTTCCGCATGAAGCTGCTGGGGGCAGAAGTGCGCCCCGTGACCAGCGGTGCCGGCACCCTGAAAGACGCGATGAATGATGCGCTGCGCGACTGGGTGACGAATGTGGAAGACACATTCTACATAATCGGCACCGCCGCCGGCCCGCACCCGTACCCGGCCATGGTCCGCGATTTCCAATCCATCATCGGGCGTGAAACCCGCGAACAGATGCTGGAAGCCGAAGGCCGCCTGCCCGACATGCTGGTCGCCTGTATCGGCGGCGGGTCCAACGCCATCGGTCTGTTCCATGATTTCCTGGACGAACCCACGGTGCGCATGGTGGCGGTGGAAGCCGGTGGCCACGGCCTGGACGTGCCCAACGGCCACGCCGCCAGCCTGAAGGGTGGTCGCCCCGGCGTGCTGCACGGCAACCGCACCTATCTTCTGCAGGATGATGACGGCCAGATACTGGAAGGCCATTCCATCTCCGCCGGTCTGGATTATCCCGGCATCGGCCCGGAACATTCCTGGCTGCATGAGGTGGGGCGCGTCGATTATGTCAGCGCGACCGACCGCGAGGCGCTGGACGCGTTCCAGCTTCTGGCCCGGACGGAGGGCATCCTGCCGGCCCTGGAGCCCAGCCACGCCCTGGCTGCCGTGAAGCGCATTGCGCCGACCCTGTCGAAGGACACGCTGCTGGTCATGAATCTCTGCGGCCGTGGCGACAAGGATATCTTTACGGTTGGCAAGGAGTTGGGCGTCGCGCTGTAACGGGCGCCTGTTCCTGACTTGTTCTCATTTCGCGTGTGGGCTATGCTCCGTCACTGACCCTGTGACGGAGGCTGCTGCCCGTGCCGCTTGACCTGATTTCGCTGCTGGCCGGCGCCCTGGCGGGTGCTGTGATCGCGTTTCTCTGGCAGCGCCAGGGGACAGCGACCTTGCGCGCCGAACGCGCGGGGTTGCTGGCCGACCGGGAGCGGGACCGCCACCATATAGGGGAATTGCGGGGCGAGCTGGCGCAGCGTGATGGGCTGCTTGCCGATCTACGCCGACAGTTAAATGCCGAATCGGCGCGGCGGGCGGGGGCAGAGGCAGAGGCGGCGCGCCTGCCCCGGCTGGAAGAAGCGCTGGCCGTGGCCCGCGATGAGCAGGCGGATTTGCAGACCGCGCTTGCCGAGGCGCGTACCGCCCTTGACCATGAACGCCGTACCCATGCCGACAAGCTGGCCCTGCTGGATCAGGCGCAACTGCGGCTGGCCGATGCGTTCAAGGCCCTGTCGGCCGATGCCCTGTCAGCCAATAACCGTGAATTCCTGACCCTGGCCCAGGCGCAGTTTGACCGGTTCGGGGAGGTGGCGAAGGGCGATCTGGAAAAGCGCAGCGCCGCCATCGACGCCCTGGTCACCCCCATCCGCGAGCATCTGTCCAAGTTCGGGGAAGCGGTTCATGGCATCGAACAGGCCCGCATCGGTGCCTATACGGAGCTGAAAACCCAGGTGGCGCATCTGATGGAAAGTCAGGGGCAGTTGCGGGCCGAAACCGGCAATCTGGTCAAGGCACTGCGCAGCCCGGCCACGCGGGGCCGCTGGGGCGAGATCCAGTTGAAGCGCGTGGTCGAAATGGCCGGGATGCTGGACCATTGCGATTTCCACGAACAGGCCAGCGTCAATAATGCCGACGGTAACCGCCTGCGCCCCGACCTGATCGTGCGCTTGCCGGGGGGCAAAAGCATCGTGGTGGATGCCAAGGCGCCGCTGGAGGCATTTCTGGACGCGACCCATGCGGGGGACGATGAGGCGCGGTCAGCGCATCTGACCCGCCATGCCCGCCATATCCGCGACCATATGAAGGCGCTGGGCGAGAAACGCTACTGGGCACAATTCGATCCGGCCCCGGAATTTGTGGTGCTGTTCCTGCCGGGGGAGAATTTCTTCTCCGCCGCCCTGGAACAGGACCCCGCCCTGATCGAAGCGGGAATCGACCAATCGGTGATCCCCGCCACGCCCACCACCCTGATCGCGCTGTTGCGGGCCGTGTCCTATGGCTGGCGGCAGGAGGCACTGGCCCGCAACGCCCAGGCCATCAGCC
>JAEMSB010000607.1 GCA_016463045.1 Niveispirillum sp. | reverse complement strand
GTACGGTTGCATCCGGGCCGGGGTCTGAAAGCCGGGCTGGACCCCGTCTGGCGGGTGGGGCAGAGTGTCGCCCGACCCAATCAGAGCCCAAAAAGCCCCATGACCGATCCGCAGATTCCCGAAAAGCACCCCCTCGCCGATGCCGCCCGCACCCTGTTCAAGGAACTGACGGACGCGGGCCGCCCCGTGGTGGGCACCGGCATCGGGGAAGGGCGCATCTTCCTGCGCGTGGCAGGCCCCGACCATGGGGCGCCGGCGGAATATCGCGGATATCCGGTCGTGGTGCTGACGGACGAGGGCATCAAGAGGTAACCCGGTTTCCAACCCGGATTATGCCGTGGGTAGGGGGTCGGGAAAGTCAAGACCCGCCAATTTTCGGAGCCGTTTAGGCCATTGGTTGTCTGATCCGCCCGTATCGGGGCGCCGTAAAGATCGGCACAGGTGCGCACATGTTGCCACCAGGGAACCGACCTCCAAGGAGCTTCGATAATGAACAAGAATGCCATTGCCGCCGGTACCTTCCTGGCCACCGCGCTTTGCCTTCCCGCCCTGGCTGCCCCGTCGGGCACGCCCAAGGCGGGGGAATTGTCCTTCAGCCTGAGCGGCGGGCCGGAATTTGTTCTGGACGGTGATGTCCATGGCGGCACCAATGCGCCGGTCGCCAATCTGGGAGCGCTGAACCCCTCGTTGGCCGGGGTGGCCGCCACCTTGCAGATTGAGTCGCGTGATTACGAGGATGTCTATGGCACGCTCTACGCCGTGCAGGGTGAGTTTGCTTATGGCCTGGATCGACAGTCGGAACTGTTCGGTGCCCTGACCTATGGCTGGGCCGATGGCGGACGGTTGCAGGTGGGCGGGGCCGCTGTACCCGCGCTGAACACCACCCTGCCTGTGTTTGGCCGCTTTGATGATTACAAGTATTGGGGCCTGGATGCGGGCTACCGCTATTTCCTGACCGATGGCGGGGATTTCCATCCTTATGTCGCGGGCCGGGCCAACGTGCAGTGGGTGGATAAGATCAATGCCACCTTCACCATCCCCGATGCGAACATTGCCCTGAACAATGTCCGCTTCTATGGCGACAGCACCGTCTGGGGGGCGGGGCTGGATGTCGGCTTCCTGTGGCAGGCGGCCCCCACCCTGTCGGTGGGGCTGGAGACGGGCCTGCGTTATCACGGCGATCTGAATGATGATGACGCCGATATTGGCGGCCTGGGTCTGGCCAGCATCAACAATACCGGTAGCCGCTGGTCCGTGCCGGTGAAGGCCAGCGTGCGGTTCAGCTTCTGATACGGTCGGGTGGCGCGGGTTTCGGCCCGCGCCACCCATTCTCATGCCCGTGTCCAGTCCATGAACCAGTTGGCGTCCCAGGTCTTGCCGCCGTCGCGTGAGACGGTTTGATACCAGCGGTGACTGATCGGCGTGATGCGGTCCCAGGTGCCGCGTACCCTGATGGGCTGATCGCCATCCATCTCGTCCGCCTCGAACACGCCTTCGCCCTTGCGGAAGGTGCCGGTCAGGCCGGGGGTGGTCAGCACCCCGCTTTTGGCGTTCACCCAGAAATCCGACCAGAGTTTGCGTTCAGCCTCGAACAGCCTGATCCCCACGCCGGCGAAGTTGCGGGCGGGGATGCGTAGTTCCTCGATACTGCCGGCCCCGTTCAGGATGGTCCAGCAGGTGGCCTCGCCCGTGAATTCATCCCATTCGCCCGTTTCCGGCTTCAGGCGGCGATGGCTGATCCGCCATTCGCCGGCCAGGAAATTGAAATCGCCGGGCCGCCCCTCTGCCGTATCCCCTGCCGCTGCCGGCAGCGCCGTGGCGGCCAGCCCCACGGCCAAGCCGAGGGCCGATTGCAGCACGGGGCGGCGGGCGATGCCGCCGGTCTCATCAGTCATTTTTCCCTCCATCCGGTGGTCTTGCCCGTTTTGCCGGGCGACGGGGGCAGTGTGGCGCGCTATACCTGACATCCTGTGTCAGGTAATTGTCGGGTGGGTCGAAAATGCGGGCGAGCCGGCTTCTTTCCCTGCTGTTGCTGCTGCAACTGCGCGGTGGCCTGACGGCGGCGCAGATGGCAGCCGAACTGGAGGTGTCGGAACGCACCATCTATCGCGACATCGATGCGTTGAGTGCGGCGGGTGTGCCCGTCTATGGCGACCGGGGGCCGGGCGGCGGGTTCCAATTGTTGGAAGGCTACCGTACCCGCCTGACTGGGCTGGCCAGCGACGAGGCGGAGGCGATGTTCACCATCGGCCTGCCGGGGCTGGCCGGGGCACTGGGCGTGGGGCAGGCGGCGGCGCGTGCCTGGAACAAGCTGATGCTGGCCCTGCCCGCCCCGGCACGGGAGGAGGCGGGGCGCATGGGCGACCGGTTCCACCTGGATGTTGCCGACTGGTACCGGGTGGCGGAACCCACCCCCTTCCTGCCCGATCTGGCCCGCGCCGTGCTGGATTGCCGGCGGGTGGTGATGCGGTATGAAAGCTGGAAGGGTGAGCGGGAATGGACCATCGATCCGCTGGGTCTGGTCCTGAAGGCTGGCACCTGGTACTTCGCGGCGCTGTCCGGGGAACGGACCCTGGTGTTCAAGGTGGCGTCCATCCGCACGCTGACGGTGACGCGGGACGGCTTCGCGCGGCCCGTGGATTTCCACCTGCCCGGCTTTTGGGCAGGGCATCTGGCGGAATTCG
>JAEMSB010000606.1 GCA_016463045.1 Niveispirillum sp. | reverse complement strand
TGGGGATGCTGTCCACGCGGGCCGGATAGGCGCGCTGCTTGTTCTCCGACACCAGGGCGGCGGCGGTGACCTGTGGGATCATGAAGCCGGAGTTCAGGCCGGGCTTCGGCGTCAGGAAGGCAGGCAGACCGGACAAGGCCGGGTCCACCAGCATGGCGATGCGGCGTTCGGACAAGGACCCGATCTCGCACACGGCCATGGCGATCATGTCGGCGGCAAAGGCCACGGGTTCGGCGTGGAAATTGCCGCCGGACAGCACGCTGTCATCTTCGGCAAACACCAGCGGATTGTCGGAGACGGCGTTGGCCTCCGTCAAAAGCGTGTGGCCCGCCTGACGCAGCAGGTCCAATGCGGCCCCCATCACCTGTGGCTGGCAGCGCAGGCAGTAGGGGTCCTGGACACGGATATCATCCTCGCGGTGTGACGCGCGGATGGCGGAGCCGTCCATCAGGCGGCGCAGCGTGTCGGCGACCGCGATCTGGCCCTTGTGACCACGCAGCAGATGGATGCGCGGATCGAAGGGGGTGTCGGAGCCTTTGGCGGCTTCGGTCGACAGGGCACCGGTGGCCAGTGCCGAACCGTGCAGGCGTTCGGCTTCGAACAGGCCGGCCAAGGCATAGGAAGTGGAGAACTGCGTGCCGTTCAGCAGCGCCAGCCCTTCCTTCGGCCCCAGGGTCAGGGGGGAGAGGCCGGCGGCCTTCAGCGCGTCCGCCGCCGGCATGCGGGTGCCGTTGGCGATGACCTCCCCATGGCCGATCATGGCAGCCGCCATATGGGACAAAGGCGCGAGGTCGCCCGATGCCCCCACCGAACCCTGGGCCGGGACCACGGGCAGAATGTCGTGGGTCAGCAGCGCTTCCAGCAGGTCCAGCGTTTCCGGCTTCACACCGGACGCGCCCACACCCAGGCTGGAGAGCTTCAGCGCCATCATCAGGCGCAGGACATTACGCGGCATCGGTTCGCCCACACCGGCCGCATGGGAGAGCACGATGTTGCGTTGCAGCAATTCGAGGTCTTCCGCCGCAATGCGGACCGAGGCCAGCTTGCCAAAGCCGGTATTCACGCCATAGACGGGCTCGCCCTTGGCGATGATACGGGCGATGGTGGCGGCGGAACGCTCCACCGCCGGGCGGCAGGCGGGGTCCAGCGTCACGGCGGCACCATTATAGATGCGGCGCCATTCGCCCAGGCTGACAGCGCCGGGGCGCAGCGTGACGGACATGGAATGCGGCATCAAATCCCCCTGTGGATACGGGCATGCAGGGGGTTGAACCCCATGCGGTAGACAAGTTCGGCGGGACGCTCAATGTCCCAGATGGCGAGGTCGCACTGCTTGCCGGCTTCCAACGTGCCGATATCGGCGTGGCGTCCCAGCGCCTTGGCCGCAACGCGGGTGGCGCCCAGGAGGCATTCCTCCACACTCATCCGGAACAGGGTGGCGGCCATGTTCAGCGACAGCAGCAGCGAGGTCAGCGGGGCCGTGCCGGGGTTGCAATCGGTCGCGACCGCCATGGGCACGCCATGGGTGCGGAACAGGTCGATGGGCGGCAACTTGGTATCGCGCGTGAAGTAATAGGCGCCGGGCAGCATGACGGCGACGGTGCCGGATTGCGCCATGGCCCGCACGGCGGGTTCATCGACATGTTCCAGATGGTCTGCCGACAAGGCACCGCATTGGGCGGCCAGGGCGGCGCCATTCAGGTTGGACAGCTGTTCGGCGTGCAGTTTCAGGGCAAGGCCATTGGCCTTGGCGGCGTGAAAGACGCGGCGGACCTGGGCCAGGGAAAAGCCGATGCCCTCGCAGAACCCGTCCACGGCATCGGCCAGCTTATGCTGCGCCACATGCGGGATCATGGTGCGGCAGACCAGATCAATATAGGCGTCGGGATCGTCGGCATATTCCGGCGGTACCGCATGTGCGCCCAGGAAGGTGGTGGCGATGCTGACGGGGCGGTGATTGGCCAGCGTGCGGGCCGCGCGCAGCATCTTTACCTCGTCTGCCAGGGTCAGGCCATAGCCGGACTTGATCTCCACCGTCGTCACGCCCTCGGCCAGCAGCGCATCGAGACGCGGCATGGTCTGGCAAATTAGCGCCTCCATCGTGGCGGCACGCGTGGCGCGCATGGTGGAGACGATGCCGCCGCCGGCCCGCGCAATCTCCTCATACGTCGCCCCCTGCAGGCGCAGTTCGAATTCATGCGCGCGGTCACCGGCATGGACCAGATGCGTGTGGCAATCGATCAGGCCGGGGGTGACCCAGCGGCCCTGGAGGTCGGTGGTTTGCGTGGCGGTGAAGGCAGGGGCGTCGGCGGCGGGGCCGGCAAAAATGATGTGGCCATTGTGCGCAGCAATCACCCCATCCTCCACGATCCCCAGACCGGGCAGGTCGGGGCGCATGGTGGCAAGGCGCGCATGGGTCCAGAGATGGTCAGCGTGCATGGGGTTCATCCCGCACCTCGTCATCCCGGCGAAAGCCAGGACCCAGGGGCCAAGCGCCTGAGCGTTCAGCAGCGTAATAGCGGGGGAACCCGATCATCGTGCCCGTGACCCCTGGGTCCCGGCTTTCGCCGGGATGACGGGAAAGAAGCGTGTGATCGAAAAATCCATGCCGCATGTCCGAACCTTTTCCCCGCTGAACCGTTCATCATGGCGTCTAGCGCGCCTGTTTTCCCCTCTTTTATGTCTATAC
>JAEMSB010000605.1 GCA_016463045.1 Niveispirillum sp. | reverse complement strand
GCCCCATCCCCCCCATTACCCCGCTGCTGCCCACCGGCGATATCGCGGCGGCCTACCGGGTGCAGGAGGCGAATACCGTCCACGCCCTGTCGCAGGGCCGGCGTCTGGTGGGTCGCAAGATCGGCCTGACCAGCTTTGCCGTGCAGAAGCAGCTGGGTGTGGATCAGCCGGATTACGGCATGTTGTTCGCCGATATGGGCTTTGGCGATGGGGAGGATGTGCCCCTGTCGCTGGTGCTTCAGCCCAAGGTGGAGGCGGAGGTGGCGCTGGTCCTTGGCCGCGACCTGATCGCGGAGCGTCACACGATCGCCGATATCATCCGCGCCACCGACTTTGCCCTGCCTTCGCTGGAAATCGTGGGTAGCCGGATCGTCGACTGGAAGATCGGTATTCTGGACACCGTCGCCGACAATGCCTCATCCGGCCTGTTCGTGCTGGGTACGGCACCACGTAAGCTTACCGACCTTGACCTGTCACTGTGCGGGATGAGCCTGCGCAAAGGGGGCGAGGTGGTATCCAGCGGGGTGGGCCGCGCCTGTCTGGGCAACCCGCTGAACGCCGCGCGCTGGCTGGCCGACCGCATGGTGGCCCTGGGCCGACCGCTGCTGACGGGCGACATCCTGATGACGGGGGCGCTCGGTCCCATGGTCGCCATTGCTCCGGGTGATGCGGTGGAGGCGGAGATCGCGGGTCTGGGCACGGTACGGGCGGGGTTTGTCACGTGATCGCGTAGGTCAGGTCGAACCGCAGGAGAGCCCTGACAGAGAATGTTTTCAATCCTTTGCCGTCAGGGCTCGCGCGCTGCGCTCGACCTGACCCACTGAGGACAAACGGATGTCCCGTCCCACCCCATCCCCCCGGCATATCGTCATCCAGGACGTGACGCTGCCGTCCTTGCGGTCCCGTTTCGGGGATGAGGCGCTGTGCCTGCTGGCCCGCGCCCTGGATGGCGCAGGGGTGGATGGCATCGTGGTGGCGTCGGGGGATTGGGAACTGGCCGAACTGCTGTCAGGCGCGGGACTGCGCGCCGCGCTATCCATGACGGTGGAGAGCGTGGGCGAGGTCGAGCGGGCGATCCGCCTGGGTATCCGCACCCTGCGGGTTCCGGTCACGACCCTTGAAGCGGTGGAAACCATTATCGCGGCAGGTCGGAGTGCTGACCTGCATGTCACCGCCCTGCCCATTGACGGCCATGTATCCTGTCCCGGTGATCTGGCCCGGCGGGCGCAGGCGCTGGAAGGGTTTGGGGCCAGTTGTATCCATGTCCTGGATGTGGCGGGCGCCCTGGATATGGACGGGGTGGCGGCCCGCCTGCGCGCCTTTGACCGGTTGCTGTCGCCCGCTACCGAACGCGGGATCAGCGCCAGCCATGACGTGTCCCTGGCCGTCGCCAATGCGCTGGTCGCGGTACAGAACGGCGCCGTACGCGTCGATGCTGCCCTGGCCGGCCCCGCAACGCCGCTGACCCATTTCATCACCGCCGCCACGCGCAAGGGCTGGCGGCACGGCTGTGACCCACAGGCGCTGGCCCAGGTGGCCGGCATGCTGGGCGCTGGCCCGATCAACCCGGAATTCGTGAAGGAAAGGGCCGCTTGATGGACCTGATTACCCAATGCGCCCGCACCCTGGACGATGCCGCCCGTGCGGCCCGTGCCACGGCGCAATTCTCCACCAGCGGCATCGACCTGACCCTGGAGCAGGCCTATGCGGTGCAGGCTGCCCTGGTGGCGTGGCGCGTCGAACGCGGGGCCGGCATCATCGGCGTGAAGATGGGCTTCACCAGCCGGGCCAAGGCCATTCAGATGGGTGTGCATGACCAGATCTGGGGCCGGTTGACGGCGGATATGCTGGTGGAGGATGGGGGCAGCGTTCCCTTTGCCCGCTTTGTCCATCCCAGGGTGGAACCGGAAGTGGCCTTCCTGCTGAAGGCCCCGCTGTCGGGTCCGGTCACGCCATTACAGGCGCTGGCCGCCGTGGATGGGGTGGCCCCGGCGCTGGAGATCATCGACAGCCGCTACCGCGATTTCAAATTCTCGCTGGCCGATGTGGTGGCCGACAATGCGTCGTCCAGCGGATTTGTCACCGGCGGCTGGCACCGCCCCGGTATCCACCTGCGCAGCCTGGGCATGGTGATGAGCATCAATGGCCGGCCCCGCCAGATGGGGTCCACCGGGGCCATCCTGGGCGATCCGCTGCGGTCGCTGGCAGCGGCCAGCCGGCTGGCCGGGGCCGCAGGCGTCACGCTTCAGCCCGGTTGGATCGTCCTGGCCGGGGCGGCGACGGCGGCGGAGGCCTTGGCCCCCGGCGATCACGTGGCGCTGGAAGCCCAGGAACTGGGCCGCGCCGAATTTCAGATGACGGCAGAAGGATCGGCAGAATGAGCAACGATGCCATGGTCATCGAAGGCCGGGCGGTACCCAGGGGACGCTTCCCCCATTTCCGCCGGGCCGGCGATTTCATCTTCGTTTCCGGCACCAGTTCACGGCGCCCTGACAATTCCATCGCCGGCGCTACGGTCGATCATCTGGGAGCCACCGACCTCGATATCCGCACCCAGACGCGGGCGGTGATTGAGAATATCGGCGGTATTCTGGAAGCGGCAGGCGCCAGCCTGCGCGACGTGGTGGAGGTTTCCACCTTCCTGGTCGATATGAATGATTTCAACGGGTACAACCAGGTCTATGGCGGA
>JAEMSB010000122.1 GCA_016463045.1 Niveispirillum sp. | reverse complement strand
TCAAAAGCCTTGCCGATGATCTGCAACCCGATCGGCAGCCCTTCGCGGTTCAGTCCCGCGGGCACCGACATTGCGGGCAGCCCCGCAAGGCTCGCGGGCACCGCGAACACGTCGTTCAGGTACATCGCCAGCGGATCGGCGCTCTTTTCGCCGAGGCCGAACGCCGCCGCAAGGAAGCGGAGGACGCCCGCAAGGCCGAAGCCGCCAGCCGTACGGAAACCAGCCGGTCTCGTCACGCGGCTCCGGCTGCGTCCGATGATGACCGTTCGGCACGCCCGGCCGGCAATCGTCCCGCCAACACCACGCAGGAACAACCTGCCGCCCGTCCGCCTTTGGGCGTGACGCCGCGTCCTGGCGATTTCGAGGACGAAGATGGTCCTCGCCGCGCCAAGGTGGCCGGTGGTCCCGGCAAGGCGCCTGCCAAGGTGCCCGCTGCCCCGGTCAAGGCCAAGGTCGACGACAAGCGTCGCGGCGGCAAGATGACCATCTCGCAGGCGCTGTCGGACGAGGAAGGCCGTCGTGGTCGTTCGATGGCCGCTGCCAAGCGTGCCCGTGAGCGTGAGCGTCTGCGCCAGTTTGGCCGTCAGGAGACCCAGAAGGTCACCCGCGACGTCATCATCCCCGAAGTCATCACAGTTGGCGATCTCGCCAACCGTATGGCCGAGCGCGGTGCCGATGTTGTGAAGTCGCTGATGCGCATGGGCGTGATGGCCACCATCACCCAGACCATCGACGCCGATACGGCTGAACTGGTCGTGCAGGAGCTGGGTCACCGTCCGGTTCGCGTTGCCGAAAGCGACGTGGAAATCGGCGTGATGGGCAACGAGGATGTGGCCGAGGATCTGGTATCCCGTCCGCCCGTCGTCACCGTCATGGGTCACGTCGACCATGGCAAGACCTCGCTGCTGGACGCGCTGCGCAAGACCGACGTCGCGGGCCGCGAGGCTGGCGGCATCACGCAGCATATCGGTGCCTATCAGGTGCAGCTGAAGTCCGGGTCGAAGATCACCTTCATTGACACGCCGGGTCACGCCGCCTTTACCGAGATGCGTGCCCGTGGTGCCAACGTTACCGACGTTGTGGTGCTGGTCGTGGCCGCCGATGACGGCGTCATGCCGCAGACAATCGAAGCCATCCGCCACGCCAAGGCGGCGGGCGTGCCGATCATCGTCGCCATCAACAAGTGCGACCTGCCGTCGGCCAAGCCGGACCGTGTCCGCCAGGAACTGCTCCAGCATGAGCTGGTCGTGGAAGGCATGGGCGGTGACGTGCTGGACGTGGAAGTGTCGGCCAAGGCCGGCATCAACCTGGACAAGCTGGAAGAAGCCATCCTGCTGCAGGCCGAAATCCTGGAGCTGAAGGCCAACCCACGCCGCACCGCCGATGGCGTTGTGGTCGAGGCCAAGCTGGACAAGGGCCGTGGTCCGGTTGCCACCGTGCTGGTGAAGCGCGGTACCGTGAAGGTCGGCGATATCGTGGTTGCCGGTTCCGAATGGGGCCGTGTCCGCGCGCTGGTCAACGATCGCGGCATCAATGTGCCCGACGCCCCGCCGGCCATGCCGGTCGAGGTGCTGGGCCTGGGCGGCGTGCCGCTGGCCGGTGAAGAGATGGTCGTGGTCGACAGCGAAAGCCGCGCCCGCGAAATCACCGAGTACCGCGCCCGCAAGAAGCGCGAAGCCGAGAGCGCCAAGTCCGGTCGTGGTTCGCTGGAACAGATGTTCAAGCAGATCCAGGCGGGCGAAGCCAAGGAACTGCCGATCGTCATCAAGGGCGACGTGCAGGGTTCGGTCGAAGCCATCTCCGGCGCACTGGAGAAGCTGACGGCCGAGCATACCGAGGTGAAGGTGCGCGTGCTGACGTCCGGTGTGGGCGCCATCACGGAAAGCGACATCACGCTGGCCAATGCGTCCAAGGGTCTGGTCGTGGGCTTCAATGTCCGCGCCAATCCGCAGGCCCGCGACATGGCCAAGCGCGATGGCGTGGAAATCCGCTACTATTCGATCATCTACAACATCATTGATGATGTTAAGCAGATGCTGACCGGCATGCTGTCGCCGACGCTGCGGGAGAAGTTCCTGGGCAACGCGCACATCCTTCAGGTCTTCAACATCACCAAGGTCGGCAAGGTCGCTGGCTGCCGTGTGTCGGAAGGTATCGTCAAGCGCGGTGCCAAGGTCCGCCTGTTGCGCGACAATGTCGTGATCCACGAGGGTACACTGAAGACCCTGAAGCGCATGAAGGACGAAGTCCGCGAAGTGCGCGAAGGGTTCGAATGCGGTATGGCCTTCGAAAACTACGACGACATCCGCGAAGGCGATACGATCGAAGCCTTCGAGATGGAAGAAATCGCCCGCGCCCTGTAATCGGGTCTGGGGTGATGTGATAAAGGCCGGTGCCAGCGATGGTGCCGGCCTTTTTCTTTTCCGAACTTGCCCTCACCCTCCCACGGGCTGGCCTTGATGGGAACGTAAGGGCAAGAACGGGGCAAAACCTGATCACCATCTTCTGCTGGCCTTTCCCTGTTTCACAGCGTTTCATAGGAAACGTGGAAGGAAAAGCCGCGACCCGCGCGGCGTCTGGGAGATCATAAATGCCCAAACTTGCCCAAAATCTGATCTGGATCGTCATCGGTGTCTTCGGTGCCGCTTGCCTGGGCGGGATCGCCCTGCACCGGGGGGAGACGATCAATGCCCTGTGGTTCATCGCGGCGGCCTTTGGCATCTATGCCGTCGCCTACCGGCTTTATGCCGGCTGGATCGTCACCCGTGTGCTGGTGGCCGATCCCAGCCGGGCGACGCCAGCCCTGCGTATCAATGATGGACGCGACTATGTGCCGACCCATCGCTGGATCACCTTCGGCCACCATTTCGCAGCCATTGCCGGCGCCGGCCCCCTGGTCGGGCCGACGCTGGCGGCGCAGTTCGGCTATCTGCCGGGCACGCTCTGGCTGCTGACCGGTGCCGTCATCGGCGGCTGCGTGCAGGACATGGTGGTCCTCTGGGCCTCCACCCGCCGCGATGGCCGCACGCTCGGCCAGATGGCGCGGGACGAGCTGGGGCCGGTGGCCGGTGGTGCAGCCCTGGTCGGCACGCTACTGATCATGGTGCTGATCGTGGCCGTGCTGGGTCTGGTCGTCGTCAATGCGATGAAGCACAGCCCCTGGGGCACTTTCACCGTGGCCATGACCATCCCCATCGCCATTCTGGTTGGAATCTATATGCGCAGTATCCGGCCGGGCCGGGTGCTGGAAGGCTCGCTGATCGGACTGGCGCTGCTGTTGCTGGCCACGGTGGGCGGCGGCTGGGTGGCGCATGACCCGGTGCTGGGACCGATGTTCAATTTCGATGGGCCGGCACTGGCCCTGATGGTCATCGGCTACGGCTTCTTCGCGGCCATCATGCCGGTCTGGCTGCTGCTGGCGCCGCGTGACTATATTTCCACCTTCATCAAGATCGGGGCCATCCTGCTGCTGGCCTTCGCGGTTGTCATATTGCGGCCTGAGTTGCATATGCCGGCCCTGACGCAGTTCACCGACGGCACCGGGCCGGTGGTGGCGGGCGGGCTTTATCCCTTCCTGTTCATCACCATCGCCTGCGGTGCCGTTTCCGGCTTCCACGCGCTGATCAGCGCCGGCACCACGCCCAAGCTGATCATGTCGGAAAAGGATCTGCGGCTGGTCGGCTATGGCTCCATGGCCATGGAAAGCTTTGTCGGCGTCATGGCCCTGATCGCGGCCTGTGTTCTGGACCCCGGTGTCTATTTCGCCATCAACAGTAGTGCGGGCATCGTCGGTGCCACGCTGGAAACGGCGACGGCCACCATCACTTCCTGGGGCTTCCCCGTCACGGCGGAGCATATGCAGGAACTGGCGACGGCCATGGGGGAGACAACGTTGCTGGCCCGTACCGGCGGTGCGCCGTCGCTGGCCGTCGGCATGGCACAGATCTTCGCGGGCGCCTTCGGGCAGAACCTGCTGGCGCTCTGGTACCATTTCGCCATCATGTTCGAGGCCTTGTTCATCCTGACGGCGGTGGATGCCGGCACCCGCGTGGGCCGCTTCATGCTGCAGGATCTGTTGGGCAATATCTGGCGACCGCTGGGCGACACCAAGGCGCGGGGGCCGGCCATCGTCTGTTCGGCCCTGTTCGTGGCCAGCTGGGGTTACTTTCTCTATATCGGGGTCATTGATCCCTATGGCGGCATTAATATCCTCTGGCCGCTGTTCGGCATCTCTAACCAGATGCTGGCCGCCATGGCGCTGGCCATCGCCACCACCATCATCGTGAAGAAGGGCAAGGCCGCCTACGCTTGGGTCACGGGGCTGCCCATGGCGTTCCTGGCTGTCACCACCACCTATGCCGCCTGGCTGAAACTGTTCGATCCCAACCCGCGCATCGGCTTCCTGGCCGGGGCCAACGCGCTGGAAGGCAAGCTGGCGGCGGGGTCGCTGTCGGGCAAGGCGCTGGAGTCTGCACCGCAGTTGATCTTCAATCAGCGGCTGGATGCCGGGCTGACGGTGTTCTTCATCATCGTGCTGTGGGTGATGATCATTGAGATGGCACGCATCTCCCTGCGCCATGTGCAGGGGCAGACGGTGCCCGCTTTGTCGGAAGCACCCTATGTCGATGTGGCCAGCTTGCCGCAGCCGACCGGTGCGGGAGGACATTGATCATGATGGCGGGACCGGCCCAGTTCCTGCGCACGGCCTGGACCGTGCTACGGGAAGTATCGGGCGATGCGGCGTATGAAAATTACGCCGCCCGCGATCAGCCATTGCTGGACCGGGAGGCGTTCTACTTGTCGGAGCTCGAACGGCGATGGAGCGGGGTCAACCGCTGCTGCTGACGCCGGATCAGGCGTCATTGGCGGCGGGTAGCTCGCCGATCGACATGGGTTCGTGGTCGGGGAAGCGGTCCAGTAGGGCGTCGGCTTCTGCGGCCACGGGCCCGCGGTCGGTGATGAAGCCGGTGATCAGCGACAAGGGCAGGATGTCGGCGCCCGGTGCCATGATGGTGCCGGGCCCCAGCGCCTGCCAGTTGATGGCGGCGGCGGGAAGGCAGACATGCAGCGGTGCGCCCGCCACCTTGGCCGCCCGCGCCAGATCGCCGGTCCCGGTGGGGACCAGAACGTCACCGCGCGCACTGGCCCGGATGGCGGCCACGAACAGCCGCTCCACCACCCCCCGCTGGACAAGGTCCAGGGCGCCGTCAAGGTCGCAGGGGCTGTGCGGAATGCCCGCCTCCACCATCTCCCACGCGGCCAGCGGGCCGATGGTGACGACCTGCGGCGGGGCGATATCCTCGCCCAGCACGCCGCCCGTGGCCCGGCGCAGATCCACCTGTTCTTGTGCCAGAAACAGGCCGGCGGACGCAGCACCCCAGCCCACCGACGACAGCCAGCCTGGATCGGCGGCCAGCAGCAGGGTCTGCGGCTTGCCGTCGCCGCCGCCCGCACCGACTCGGCGCAGCATGCCCATGGCGTGGCGACCGATGGCAAGGTTACCGGCCAGTTCCTCCGCCGCGATGGCATCGGCCTCCATATAGGCGCGGTGGGCGCGTTCGGCGGGCGGGGTGACATCCAACACCTCCCGCATCCGGTCCAGCACGCCGCGCAGGCGCGGGCAGCGGGGATCGGTGGCGGCCAGCGCGTGCCAGGCCGTCATGACGGGGACTATGTCGGGATCGCGCCGTGCGGCCAGGGCCAAGCCGTAACCCGCCAGGACGGATATCAGGCCCGGTCCCCGCACCACGCCGCCAACTATCGCACCCAGCACCTCACCCACAGAGGCGACGCGGCGGATATGGCACTGCGCGGGCAGCCCGGTCTGGTCGATGACCTCCACGCCCCAGCCATCATCCGCCAGCCATATCGACTGGTGTCGCATGTAGCGGCGTGGAGAGGCGGCAGCGGGCATGGGGTTCCTGTTTCCGTTTGCGCACCCACCATGGACCGCCGCTGCGGCACCGGTCAAGCAGCCTTACCCTGTCCGAAAGCACGGGGGACGATTTTTGCCCCGCTAAGCGGCAGACAGTTGTTCAACAAAACCGCTAACATTGCGGCGCAGGTCGCTCGCCTGTCCGGCCACGCCATTGGCCGTGCTGGTGACCTGTCGTGAGGTTTCCCCGGTTTCGCCGGCAACACCGACCAGACCGTCCAGATCCTGACGGATATCCTCCGTACCGACTGCTGCCGCCTGCACATTGCGGGTGATCTCGGCGGTGGCGGCGGACTGTTCCTCCACCGCCGCTGCAATGGCGCCCGTCATGCTGCGGATCTGGTCGATGGCGGTGACGATGCCGCTGATGGCCCCGACGGAGCCACGCGTGGCACTTTGCACCCCCTCCACCCGGCGCCTGATATCCTCCGTCGCGGATGCCGTCTGGTTGGCCAGCGCCTTGACCTCCGACGCCACGATGGCAAAGCCGCGTCCCGCATCGCCGGCCCGCGCCGCCTCGATGGTGGCATTCAGCGCCAGCAGGTTGGTCTGGGCCGCGATCCCGTCGATCAGGTCCACGATCTGCCCAATCTGGCCCACCGTATCGGCCAGATCGGCAATATCGCGGGCCGTGCGCTGGGCACCGTCGGCCCCCTCACCGGCCAGGGCTGCCACCTGTGTTGCCTGTCGGCTGATCTCCCGGATGGAGGCGGCCAGTTCCTCTGTGGCGGCGGCCACGGTCTGCACATTCGCACTGGTGCGGTTCGATGCCTCGGCGGCGGCACTGGTGCGGTCGGCGGCGGTGGTGGCGGCGCGCTGCAATCCGCCGGCCTGGTTCTGCAAACCATCAGCATTGCCGGCCAGTTCGGTGACGATCGCCTCCATCCGGCCCACGAATTCTTTCACCAGACGTTCGCGGTTGATCCGGCGTGTGGCCATCGCGGCCTCCGCTTCCTTCTGTTCGCGGGCAAGCCGTTCCGCCCGCTCCATCCCGTCACGGAACACGGCAACCGCGCGGGCCATTTCCCCGATCTCATCCGACCGGTCAGTATCGGCCAGTTTGACCTGCAGGTCATTGGCGGCCAGCCGGCCCATGGCCCCGATCAACCGGTTCAGGGGTGAGGTCACACCCTTCAGCGCCACCACCAGCGACAGGCCAATACCGCCCACGGTACCCAGCAGCGCCGTCAGCGACAGGGTCCAGCTGGTCAGCCGTTCCAGGGCATGCAGTTCGCCGGTCAGGGCTGCCACCGCCTTTTCCAGCGTTGTGATATAGGGGTCGGTCTGTTCGGACGCGGTACGTTCTGTGCTCCGCACCTTGTCCCGGAACAGGGCATGGGCGTCGGAACTTTTGCCCTCCATGGCCAGGGTTCGCACGTCCCGCAGGGCAGCGATCACCGGTGTCTGGCTGGCGGCGATGGCGGCAGGATCGCTGCCCGGTACCGGCGGCGGCAGGGTGCGCATGGTGGCCACCGCCGCCTCCATGGTCGCCAGCCTTTTATCGAACCGGGTGGCGATGGCGGCTCGGCCATCGGCAGGTTCGAAAATCAGGTTCAGGGCGTCGCGCTGCAATGCGCGGCTGGTGGATCGCAGTTCGCTTGCGGCCAGTGCCGCCTCATTCGCCCGGTTCAACGCCTCCGTCGCGCCATTCACGCGCGCCTTGGACAGCGCCGTGGCTGTCACGACCAGGGCGACCAACGACAGGATGGCCACGGGGGCCAGAATCTTCATGGAAAGACGCATCAATGCCGCTCCCTTTTTGGACGAAACGCCGCGAAACGGAAGGGAAAGCTGGGCCAAGGAGGTCCTGGCCGATATATGCAGTTGAAAGGAGAGGATACGCCGGTCCGGGGATCGGGGAAGGGGCGATTGCGGTCCTGACGGATAGGGTTCCGACTTTTTCCCCTATTCGCCGGTTTGGAACCTGTGCGGCGGCACGAAAATGGGCGTGCTGATGGTTTCAGCACGCCCATTTCCGACAAGTCCCTGTCAGCCGATCAGCACCCGCAGGGCAAAGGCCTCCATCGCATCGGGCAGATAATCGGCCAGACCGGGGGCCAGGGCATCGTAGCGCGCCCGGAAATCGGGATGCGTGCGGTAGATGTCGGCCAGACCCGCATAGGCATTGGCGTCGGGGTAGCGGCCCCAACTGGCCGCTACCCAATCCAGATGCCGGTTCAGCATCGGATCAAGCCGGGGATCATCGGCCTCCATCCTGTCACGCAACGCCTGGGCAATGGCCCCCTCTATGGCGGCCAGTTCGGTCATGTGCGTCGGCTGATCCAGTCCGGCCATGGCCTGTTTGGCATGGCCGATATCGACCCGCACGGCGGGGCCATGACGCTCGGCCAGCCAATCCTCATATCCGGCCTGCTTTTCGGGGCTTAACCCCTGGTACAAAGTTTCGGCATCCATCACGGTTTTTCCTTCCAGTAGGGTGATGGTGCGGTCAATGGTGGTGACCAGGGAACGGTACCGCTCCGCCTCGGCCAGTAGGTGCCGGCGCTGGACGCGCAGGGTGTCCAGCCGGTCGAAGCCGGGGGCGTCCAGCACCCGGGCAATCCGGGCAAGCGGCAGGCCCAACTCCCGATGCAGCAGGATCTGTTGCAGGCGCAGCAGTTCGTCTGCCCCGTAATAACGGTAACCGTTTTCCCCCGTCACGGCGGGGCGCAGCAGGCCGATATGATCATAATGGTGCAGGGTGCGCACCGACACACCGGCCAGTCGCGACAATTGGCTGACGGTATAACGGCTCATTCCCTGGTCCCCCTCCATGTTCCACACGCCCATTCTTGCTGGGCTATGACGCGACGTCAGGGTCAAGGGGGGAATTAAAACAGATCGTCGATCTCGCTCTGGTCCATGGTGACGGCCGGGTTGTTGTCCTGGACGCTGCCATGGACGATGGCGCTGCCCCTGTCGACCAGGGCCTGCAGGCGCTGCCAGTAATCGGCGGCGGTAAAGCCCAGCATGTCGGCATCGTCGCGCATGGCCGACAGGTTGGCCACCGCCTCCACGATCAGGCTGTTCATATCGTTGATCACATCGTCGAACGGTGCCCGGAACTCGATGGGCACATGATCATAGGCTTCGATGGCCAGCGGCGCGAAGGCCAGGCCCGAATCCTCGAAATGCTGACGATAGGTCTTGGGTGTCCAGGCCACGATTTCGTCCAGCATGTCGGGCATGTCGCCCAACATGGACAGCAACATGATCACTTCATTGAAATGATTGAAGTAATCTGTCGACAGTAATGTCCTGTCGTCGATCGTCGTATCACGGACAAGTTGGCGGTAATGGTCGAGCATGGACGTATCTTGCATGGCATGGTCTCCATACCACAATGTTCGCTAACAATATCCCTAAAATTGCATCTACCCTGTCATCCCCACACCTCAAACCCATTTCCCTGTTGAATAATCGTTGGGCTGATATTGGGGCGAAGGGAAGGGGTATGCCCCTATCCTTACGATGTTTCCGGTTTCCCCGGCTGCCAACCCCGGGCGTGTTTCAGGACTTCTTCCGCTGTCACCCCCTGCTCGCGCAGGATGCGGATACCTGTGGCGCCGTCGCGTTTGGACAGGCGCTCTCCCCGGTCGTTCAACAGCAGATCGTGGTGGTGGTAGTCGGGCACTGTTAGGGACAACAGCGCTTGGAGCAGACGGTGGACATGGGTAGCATGGAACAGGTCCACACCACGCGTCACCAAATTCACGCCCTGGATGGCATCATCGACAGTAACCGACAGGTGATAAGAGGTACGGACATCGCGCCGCGCCAGCACGATATCGCCCAGCAGGCCGGTATCGGCGGGCACTGTGCCCCGCCCCCGGTCATGCCAGGTCAGGGGGCCGGTCAGGCTGGCGGCCTTTGCCACATCCAAGCGGA
>JAEMSB010000604.1:918-2692 GCA_016463045.1 Niveispirillum sp. | reverse complement strand
CTGTCAAGGCATCGATCAAGGCCGCCTTGTTGATGACCGTGACGTTCCCTGTCCTGGTTTCCTCCGCTGCTGATGCACAGAGCTGTGCCGGTGCCGGCCTGTGCAATGGTGACTTTGAGATTGTCACCCCGGTTGTCGGCAGCGATGCTGTGGTTTTTGGCGGCTGGAGCAGCAGCGATCCGGCGGGTCTGCGCGCAGGTGTCGGTGCCAGCGGCACAGGAAACAGCGCGGAATTCCTGTTCTCCACCAATACGCTGTCTCAGGTCATGACAACGGGTCTTGGCAACCGCTACCAGATCACGTTCCAGTATAAGAGTGATGGTGGCCAGGGATTGAGCGCCTATTTCGGCGACGCCCGCATCTTCGACTATGTTGGTGACAGCGCCCCGCCCATCGGCTGGACGACATACACCTTCAATGTGCAGGCCTTCAGCGGGCAGACGGTGCTGCGCTTCGTGGCTGACAGTCTGGGTGCCGCGCAGAATATCGACAATGTGACCGTGACGCTGTGCCCGACCTGTACACCCAGCACCGGCACCAATCTGGGCGCCGTGATCGACCGTACCAAGGCGTTCTACACTACCAATGATGCGGCGGGCACTGGCAGCAACCTGTCAGGCACGCGCACCCTGACTTTCGACGGCGGCACCTTGCGGCCCGGCACGTCTGGCGCTCTGGGCAGCCAGGGGCAACCCGTCAATCTGGTCCTTAACGTCGGTTCTGCCGGTGGCACGCTGGACAATGCGGGTCAGAACATTGCCCTGGGTGGCCGCATTCTGAATACGGCGGTGTCGGCCACGCCCTTCACCCTGACCGGTGCGGGTCAGGGGACCGTCGCCAGCCAGATCACCAATATGGGCACTCTGGTGGTTGCCACCAGCGGTCGCACCCTGTTCTCCGGCGCGATCGACAATGCGGCTGGCAGTTTCATGTTGCGTAATGGCGGGCAGGCAAGCCTGACGGGCGGCCTGACCGGCGGCACCGTCGCGGTTGAGAATGGACAATTGTCCGTCAACAGTCTGGTGACCGCCCCCGTTACTGTCGGTGCGCAGGGTACCCTGCGCGGCACGGGCCGCATCGCGGGTGCCACGACCATCGCCGGCACCCTGCGTCCTGGTAACTCGCCCGGCACCCTGACCTTTGCCGGGCCGGTGACGCAGCAGGCAGGAAGTTCCCTGGTGCTGGAGATTGACGGAGCGGGCACGGCCAACGGGGCCGGAAACTATTCCCGCGTCATCGTTACAGGTGCGGGCAATGCCTACACGATCGGGAGCGGCGTAACCCTGACGCCGGTTCTGCGTGGTCTGACCTACGCCGCCGGGGAAACGGCGGGAACCAACAGCTATACCCTGACCCTGGGTCAGCGTCTGACGGGCGTCATCCAGGCGGAGGGCGGCGTCACCGGCACCTTCGCCACTATCACCCAGCCTGTGGCGGGCCTGCCGACGGGCGGTCGGATCGTGGCGCTGTACAGTGCCAACAGTGTCGATCTTTACGTCGGTGCCGCATCCTATGCCGGTCTGGCCGGCCTGACCGATAACCAGCGGGCGGCGGGTACCGCCGTGGATGCGCTGGACAAAGCGGCCAATCCGGGCGTGCAGCCGATCCTGGGCGCGCTGATCCCGCTGGGCGTCTCGGCTTTGCCGGCGGCCCTGGGTGGGGTATCAGGAGAGTTCAATGCCAACCTGCCACGGGCGGCGACAGATGTCAGCCGTGGCTTTGGCAGCATGATCGCCACGCGAGTCGATGGCCGCAACATGGTCCCCGCGATTTT
>JAEMSB010000604.1:0-908 GCA_016463045.1 Niveispirillum sp. | reverse complement strand
ACGCGCCAGAATGGGCTGCGGGATGCCGGGCAGGGCTGGCAGGTCTGGGGCCGCGCCTTCGGCAACAAGGCGCGGACCAGCAGCGATGGCAATAATCCCGGCTTCCGCCACCGCATGGCCGGCGGCATGGCCGGCGCCGATGTCGCGGTTGAGGACGGTGCGCGCGCCGGCATCGCCGTCGGCTATGCCGACAGCCGCGTGACAGGCCGGCAGGACAGTGGACGCGCCTCCATCGACAGCTATCATGTCGCCGGTTATTTGGGCTGGAACCAGGATGCGTTGTTTGTGGATGTGCAGGCCGGCGTCACCTTTAGCAGCTATGAAACTGCCCGGACCATCGCAACCGGCACCCAGGTCCGCAGCGCCAGTGGCGATACCGATGGCCGCAGCATTGGGGCGGGGCTGGAGGCCGGTTACGGGCTTGATCTGGATGGCCTGCAACTCACGCCCAGTGCGTTCCTGCGCTATGACGGCAGCGATGTCGATGGCTTCACTGAACGCGGCGCCAGCAGCTTTGCCCTGACGGTTGCCGACGACAAACAGGCGGACCTGCGCGCCGGCATCGGCCTGCGGCTTGCGGCACCGAGGGCGTTGGATAATGGCGGCATCCTGGTGCCCGAACTGTCGGCCCGCTGGGAACATGATCTGTCGACCCCCGGTAACAGTATCAGCCAGTCGCTGCTGGGGCAGGCCTTCATGGTACAGGCGGCGGCCCCCGGTCGTGATACGGCGGTGCTGGGGGGGGGCCTGTCCATGGAAATTGCTGACAACATGCGGCTGTCCGCACGCTATGATGTGGAATTGAGCGACAACCGCACACAACATGCCATGACCGCCCAGGTGCGTTTTGCCTGGTAACAGGGCAAGGCTTTAAGAAGCAGGACCGACGTGACCGCGAAGAAGCGTAA
>JAEMSB010000603.1 GCA_016463045.1 Niveispirillum sp. | reverse complement strand
GGCATGGGGATCGGCAAAGGCCGGGTTCTTGCGGACCAGCGCCATGAAGGCATAGCGCCAGGCCGGGTTCAGTTCGGTGGCCTGCCAGTCCATCCACATCTCCACCCGGGCCCGCGCCAGCGGCGCCACGGGCAGCAGATCGGCCCGGTCCGCATCGGTCGCCAGCCAGCGGCAGATGCTGTTGCTTTCCCACAGATAGCCGTCGGCGACCTGCACCACCGGCACCTGGGCATTGGGGTTCATGGCGCGGAATTCGTCGGTATCCACGGGCTGGAACCCGCTGCCCCAATCTTCGCGCACGAAATCCCGCCCGACCTCCCGGCATGTCCACAGAACCTTGCGGACATTGATGGAGGATGCCTTGCCCAGGATACGCAACGCTTCAATCATTTCGAACCCGTATCAATTATCATTCCGGCAGCGGAATGAACTCCGTCTCGCCGGGAACCATCGGGAATTTGCCATTGCGCCAGTCGGATTTCGCATCCTCGATCCGCTCCTTGGAGGAAGAGACGAAATTCCAATAGATATAGCGCGGGCCGTCCATCGGCTCGCCCCCCAGCAGCAGCAGGCGCGTATTGCACTCGGCATGGACCGTCAGGGCGTCGCCCTCGCGCAGGACCAGCAACTGCCCCTGCCCGCCCTCTGCGGTGAACACATCGCCGGCGATATTGATCCGCCCATCGAACAGATAAAGCGCGCGTTCAGGATGGCTGGCCGGGATTTCCACCTTGGCCCCCGCATCCAGCAGCATCTCCATATAGATGGTCTCAGAAAGGGTGCGTACCGGCGACGCCTCCCCAAACAGTTCGCCCGCGATCAGGCGCATCCAGACGCCATGGTCGCTGATGATGGGCAATCCCTCGGCTGGATAATGGCTGAACCCTGGCTCAATCTCCTCAAACCGCTGCGGCAGGGCGATCCAGCTCTGGATACCGGCCAGATGGTTGCCATTGGCGCGCAGGCCGGCTTCGGTGCGTTCGGAATGCACGATGCCCTTACCGGCGGTCATCCAGTTGATGGCGCCGGGCCGGATGGCCTGCACGCTGCCCACGCTGTCGCGGTGCATGATCTCACCTTCCGTCAGATAGGTGACGGTGGACAGACCGATATGCGGGTGCGGGCGGACATCCAGGCCGGCGCCGGCGGGGAAGTATCCCGGCCCCATCTGATCCCAGAAGATGAAGGGGCCGACCATGCGGCGCTTGGCGCTGGGCAGGGCTCGGCGCACCTCAAACCCGCCGACATCATGGCTTTTAGGAACGATGATCAGCTCAACGGGGCTGCTGGTCGGCAGGGTCATGGTTCCTACTCCTTTGTGTCGGCGGTCGGGATGGCGCGCGGGCGCCCATTCTCGTCTATGGCGACAAAGGTGAACAGGGCCTCCGTCACCTTGAACCGGGCCTCGTCAAACCGCGACCGGCGCCAGGCCTCGACATGGATTTTCATCGACGTGCGGCCAATATGCTCGATGATGGCATAAAGGCTGACCTCGTCCCCCACCGACACAGGCCGATGAAAGACCATGCCATCGACGGCGACCGTGGCGCAGCGTCCGCGTGCCCGCCGTGCGGCAGCATTGCCGGCGGCCAGATCCATCTGGGCCATCAACCAGCCGCCGAAAATATCGCCCGCCGGGTTGGTATCGGCCGGCATGGCGATGGTCCGTACCGCCGGTTCGATGGGGCAGCCATCGCTGGACCGCATCACCTCATCCCCCATCACGCCCCCCGGAATTTCTTTTGGAAAACAGGATGATGCACACCCCGACGCCGCCTGTCGACCTCTCCCGCGCGCAGCCCAGCGTACCACCCATGCCGCAAACGCCCCACAATCTCCCTTGCCACGCCCCCGTGCTATGATCAAATAGCCGTTAAGAATTGCCCTTTGTTTCGAGGCAGCCCATGTCTGCGCGCGTCGCCCCCATCCCCCAGGCCCTGGCCAATCTGGACCCCATCTGGGCCGCCCTTCGGAATGAGGCTGCGCAGGCCGTGGCGGACGAACCATTGCTGGCCGCCCTGTTCTATGGTGCCATCCTGAACCAGCCCTCGCTGGAAATGGCCATCATCCACCGCATCGCCACCCGTCTGGCGCATCAGGATGTGCAGGGCGAATTGCTGGTGCAGGCCTTCACCGATGCTCTGAACGCCGAGCCGGAGATGGGTCAGGATTTCCGCGCCGATGTCGCCGCCGTGCTGGACCGCGACCCCGCCTGCCACCGGCATATTGAGCCGGTTTTGTATTTCAAGGGCTTCCAGGCGCTGGAAACCCACCGCATGGCCCACCGGCTCTGGCATCTGGGCCGGCGCGACATGGCGCTCTATCTGCAAAGCCGCTCGTCGGTGATCTTCGGCGTCGATATCCACCCCAATGCCCGGTTCGGGCGCGGCGTCATGATCGACCATGCCACCGGCGTGGTGGTGGGCGAAACGGCGGT
Source organism: Niveispirillum sp. (assembly GCA_016463045.1). GTDB lineage: Bacteria > Pseudomonadota > Alphaproteobacteria > Azospirillales > Azospirillaceae > Niveispirillum. Next base: position 265 of record JAEMSB010000603.1, on the reverse strand, counting down.
CGTGGGCGACAATGTCTCCATGCTGCACGGGGTCAACCTGGGCGGCAATGGCAAGGAGGACGGCGACCGCCATCCCAAGATCGGGTCGGGCGTGCTGCTGGGTGCCAATGCCAAGGTGCTGGGCAATATCCATGTCGGCGACTGCGCCCGCGTCGCCGCCGGCTCCGTCGTCCTGCGCGACGTGCCGCGCGCCACCACAGTGGCCGGCGTGCCTGCCAAGATCGTGGGCGAAGCCGGCTGCGCCAACCCCGCCCGCGTCATGGAC
>JAEMSB010000602.1 GCA_016463045.1 Niveispirillum sp. | reverse complement strand
CGCCACCTGAAGCTGGATGCCGGGATGATGATCACCGGCTCGCACAACCCGCCGGATTATAACGGCTTCAAGATGATGATCGGCAAGGCGCCGTTCTTCGGCAGCCAGATCCTGGAAATCGGCAAGATCGCTGCCGCCGGTGATTTCGAGGCTGGTGAGGGCAGTGAAGAGACGATCGACATTCAGGACGCCTATGTCGACCGTCTGGTGGCCGATTATGACGGTACCCGCGATCTGAACGTCGTCTGGGACAATGGCAATGGTGCCGCTGGTGAAATCCTGCGCCGTCTGGTCAAGAAGCTGCCAGGCAAGCACACGCTGCTGTTCGACCAGATCGACGGCACCTTCCCCAACCACCATCCCGACCCGACCATTCCGGAGAATCTGGAAGACATCATCCACAAGGTTGCCGAAACCAAGGCCGACCTGGGTATCGCCTTTGACGGTGATGCCGACCGTATCGGTGCCGTGGATGAACAGGGCCGCATCGTCTGGGGCGACCAGTTGGTGGCCATCTATTCCAAGGATGTGCTGGCCAACCATCCCGGTGCCACCATCATCGCCGATGTGAAGGCCAGCCAGAGCCTGTTCGACCAGATTGCCAAGCTGGGCGGCAAGCCGCTGATGTGGAAGACGGGCCATTCGCTGTTGAAGGCCAAGATGGCCGAAACCAACAGCCCGCTGGCCGGCGAAATGTCCGGACATATTTTCTTTGCCGACAAGTATTACGGCTTTGACGACGCGCTCTATTGCGGTGTGCGTCTGCTGGGTATCGTGTCACGTCTGGCCGCCCTGTCTGCTCTGCGCGATGAGCTGCCGGACATGCTGAACACCCCGGAGGTTCGCTTCCAGGTGAATGAGGAGCGCAAGTTTGCCGCTGTGGACGAGATCAAGGCCCGCGTGAAGGCGGAAGAAGCCGCCGGCGGGGCCGAGGTCAATGACATTGATGGCGTGCGCGTGAAGAATGCCGACGGCTGGTGGCTGCTGCGGGCGTCCAACACGCAGGACGTGCTGGTGGCCCGCGCCGAAGCGTTCAGCCCCGAGGGGCTGGAGCGTTTGAAGGGTGCCATCAAGGACAATCTGGCCAAGAGCGGCATCGCCGCCCCGGCCGATTTCTGATGTGACGGCGGCGGGGGAGGGTGCCTGTGTCAGGCGTTCTCCCCCATCTTCTGCTTCAGCCCAACCGCCCCGCCGCCGCCGTCAGGTCGCGCAGACGGTCGGCATGATCGTCGCGCCATTGCCCTTCCTTCAGGCGCCAGCCCCAGTTGCCGTCGGGCAGGCCGGGGACGTTCATACGGCCCTCCGTGCCCAGGCCCAGTACATCCTGCACCGGTGTGATGACCAGTTCGGAATTCACACCCAACGCGAAGCGGATGAAATCCCAGTGCAGGTCCCGCCCGTCCGTATTCAGGTATGACCGGATGCGCTGCCCCAGCTCCCCATCCAGCCCACCGCGCGAGGCGACCCAGCCCAGGATCGTGTCATTGTCATGGGTGCCCGTATAGAACACGGAATGCGCGGCATAGCGGTTGGGGTCGTAGTTCCAGGGTTCGAAATGGTCGCCCCATTCGAACGGCAGGACGCGCATGCCGGGAAAGCCGAAATGATCGCGCAGCCGTTCCACCTCCGGCGTGATGACGCCCAAATCCTCGGCGATGATGGGCAGTTCCCCGAACCGGTCCTTCAAAGACTGGAACAGCTCATAGCCGGGGGCAGGGACCCAGCGGCCATTGATGGCGGTTTCTTCATGCGCCGGGATTTCCCAATAGGCCTCGAACCCCCGGAAATGGTCGATGCGGACCATGTCGACGGTTTCCAGCGTCTTGGCGATGCGCCGGTGCCACCAGGAGAAGCCCTCTGCCCGGTGCGTGTCCCAGCGGTAGAGCGGGTTGCCCCAGCGCTGCCCGGTGGCGCTGAAATAATCGGGCGGCACGCCGGCCACGATGGTGGGGCGTCCCGACCCGTCCAGTTCGAACAGGTCACGGCGTGACCAGACATCGGCGCTGTCGCCCGCCACGAAGATGGGGATGTCGCCCATGATGCGGATGCCACGCGCATTGGCGTCCTTTTTCAGGGCCATCCATTGCCGGAAGAACAGGAACTGCTGCACCTTGATCTTCTTGATCTCAGACGACAGCGTGTGCCGCGCCTCCCCGATGCCGATCGGGTCACGGCTGGCATAGAGCGCGTTCCAGTCCATCCAGGCGGCCCCGCCGTGGCGGGCCTTCAGCACGGTATAAAGCGCGTAATCATCCAGCCATTCGGCGTCATTGCGTGCCCGGAACAGCTCAAAATCGCCCCATTCCTCGTCATCGCTGCTGCGTTTCAGGAAGCTGGCGGCCACGACATCCAAGGCCGCCAGCTTTGCCGCCGCCACGCCATCATAATCGACCCGTTCCGCCTCGTTGCCGGGCAGTCCCGCCAGGATGGAGGCATCCGCAAAGCCGTCGGCCACCAGATCATCAAAGCTGATCAGCAGCGGGTTGCCGGCAAAGCTGGACAGGGCCGAATAGGGGCTGTTGCCCAGGCTGGTCGGGGCCAGGGGCAGGATCTGCCAGATGCTCTGTCCGGCGGCCTGCATGTCGGCCAGAAAGGTGCGGGCGGCAGGCCCCATATCACCGATGCCATGCCCGCCGGGCAGCGAGGTCGGATGCAGGAGAAGGCCGCTGGCGCGCTGAATATTCATGATCGGGCGGGTCTTTCCTGTG
>JAEMSB010000601.1 GCA_016463045.1 Niveispirillum sp. | reverse complement strand
CCCCAGCCCCGCCCCAGGATCAGGCGGCAGCGTCGGTCACGGCGCCGGGCAAGGTGATGACAAACCGGCTGCCCAGGCCGGGTGCCGTTTCCAGCACGATGGAGCCGGAAAGCGGACCTGCCACCAGATTATGCACAATATGCAAACCCAGGCCGGTGCCGCCATGGTCGCGGCTGGTGGTGAAGAACGGGTCGAAGGCCTTGGCGCGCACGGTATCATCCATGCCCCGGCCATTATCGGCGACGGTGATGATGGCCGTGTCGGCGATGGTCGACAGGGTGACAGTCAGGGTCCCGCCCTGCCCCGCCGGCCAGGCATGCTGGATGGCGTTCAGCATCAGGTTGGTCAGGACATTGACCATGGCGCCCGGTTGCACCAGGGCTGTCAGGTCCTTCACACCGTCAATATGAAAGGCGATCTGCGCATCCCGGAACCGGGGTTGCAGGGGGGCGGCGGCTTCGGCGACCAGGGTGGACAGGCGCTGACGCTGCTTCGGCCCGGCATATTCCTCTGCCGAGACCTGCTTGAAACTCTGCACCAGCCGGGCCGCACGCTGCAAATTGGCCTGCAATACGCTCATCGCCTCCCGCCCCGTGGCCAGGAAATCGGCCAGCGCGCCGCGCGTCAGGGCCTTGGCCTCCACCTGGGTCGACACGCCCCCCATCTCCTCCGTCAGGAAGGTGGAGGTGGTGATGGCCACGCCCAGCGGGGTGTTCAACTCATGCGCCACGCCGGAGACAAGGCGGCCCAGGGATGCCAGCTTTTCCTCCTGCACCAGCCGGTCCTGCGTGGCGCGCAAATCCTCCAGGGCACCGGCCAACTCATCCTTCTGACGGGCGATGACCTCGGTCCGCTCCGCCACCTCACGCTCCAGCTCCCGTTGACGCCGGCGCAGCGACAGGGTGCGCAGCTGCACCGCCCCCCAGGCCAGGGCCATCAACGACAACAGGCCCAGTGCCCGGAACCACCAGGTCTGATACCAGGCGGGCAGCACCGTCACCGGCACCACCAGCGCCTGTTCCGCGAACACGCCGGCCCGGTTGCTGCCCCGCACCTGCAACCGGTAGGAACCGGGCGACAGGTTGGCATAGGCGACATGGCGGTGATTGCCGTCGCCCGCCACCCATTGTTCCTCAAACCCCTCCAGACGGTAGAGAAACCGCGTGCGGTCGGGGGCCGTGTAATCCAGGGAAGCGAATTCCACCGACAAGGACCGCTGATCTGGCAGCAGGCTGAGGGTCGGTGGGGCCGGCAGGTTGAAGGGATCGGACGGCACGGATTTGCCATCCACGCGCAGTTCCGTCACCACGGTGGGCGCCAGGGTCCGCCACGTATCCAACCGGTCGGGACGGACCACGACCAGACCGTCACGCCCGCCGAACATCATCTGCCCATCGCCGTCCATGGTGGCGGAATTGGCCCAGAAACTGCCCACCCCCACGCCATCGGGCCGGCCCAGCACCTGCACCGACAGGTCATCGCCCTTGATCACGGCCAGACCGGCATCGGTGGATGCCCAGATGCGCCCCGCAGCATCCTGCCGCAAGGCATTGATCAGCAGGGTGGGCAGGCCATCGGAAAGGCCCAGGCGGCGGAACTTCGCCGGCTGCCCCGGCTCCCACCCCGCCTCCAGAATGTTCAGGCCGCCACCCAGCGTGCCGACCCAGACACGCCCCCTGGCATCGGTCAGGATCGCGGTAATGAAATTATGGGAGAGGGAGGCGGGATCGGCCGAGTCATTGCGGATACGCTGAAACCCGCCGGCGGGATCGCGGTAATGCAGGCCGGCATTGCCCCCCACCCACAGCCCGCCATCGGGACCCGGCGCCAACACCCGCAGGCGGTTATCGATCAGGGACCGCGCATCACCCAGCCTCGTGCGGTCAGCCTTCATGACGCCGGTGACCAGGTCAAGCGAGACGAGGCCGTCCGCCGCCATCCATAGCGTATCGCCCTGGCGCATCAGGAACCAGACCGCGGCATTGGGCGCAGGCGGCGGCAACGCCACCGGCTCCACCCGCGCCTGACCGGGGCGGCGGCGGAAGAGGCCCCGCTGTGTTCCGATGAAGGTGGTGCCGTCGGACGCCATTTCCAGCGCCAGCACGGCCCCGTCGGGCAACCCGCCAATGCCGGGGCGGATGCCGTCGCGCGTCCCGGTGCCGGGGTCCAGAATGTCGATGCCATTGGCCTGCAAACCCGCCCACAGCCGGCCATCGGGCGCCAGCATCAGGCTGCGGACCTGCGGGTCGGACAGGCGGTCGGCGCGAATATGGGAGGCTGGGACAGACAGCACCGCCTGCGTTTGCGGGTTGCGGCGGCAGACCCCGCCGCCCCAAGTGCCGACCCATAGAATACCTGAGCGGTCGACCAGCAGGGCGCGCACATCGCTGGCCACCAAGGAACTGGACAGGGTCGGGTCGTTGCGGCGGACCACAACCTTGCCCGTTGCCACATCCAGTTCCACCAGACCGGCCCCTTGCGTGCCGATCACAATCCGGTCGGGCGACAATTCGGCCAGGGCGTGTTTGGCCACGGGGGCGGAGGTCGGGTCACCGTCCCCCAGCAGGGGGAACAGTTTCTGTTCCCCCGTGGCGGGGTCCCACATGGCGACACCGGGGAACTCCCCCGTCACCCACAGCCGGCCCTTGCCATCCCGCAGCAGACCCTGGATCGGCGCATCCGCCGGCACGATACCGCCCAGGGAGACAGGCG
>JAEMSB010000121.1 GCA_016463045.1 Niveispirillum sp. | reverse complement strand
ATACAGTGGACCGGTTCCTGGACCATCGCGGATCGTTCATGACGCTGTGGCCCGGCGGCCATTCGCGCATGGTCACGCCCAACCGCCGCCCCGGCTGGCAGGACCCCGGCACCAAGGGGCTGCCCGACATTCCCACCGTGGGCGAAATCCCGCGTACGGCCAATGTGTCGATCAATGTCTATCCCAATATCGTGGTGCCGCCGGCGCCCACGGGCATGCCCTTTATCGTGTTCTGGCCCATCGATATCAGGCGCATGTATATTGAGGTCTGCTGGTTCTCCCCCGACTGGGGCGATGGTCCGCGCCCGGACATCTGGGAAACCCGGATTTCAAACTTCGACCGTATCCTGGAAGAGGATACGCAGTTCGCGGACAGCATCCAGAAATCGGTGGAAAGCGGTGGCTTCACGGGCATTTCCCTGAATTATCAGGAACGCCGGATCTACCATTGGCACGAAGAACTGGACCGCCGCATCGGTGATGCGGTGCCAGAGCATCTGCGCGTGGCGCAGGTGTTGGGCAAGTTTATTGAGGCTGTTTGACGACAACCGGGTACTGAACCCTCACCCTCCCACCCGCTAACGCGGGCGGGCCCCTCCCTCTCCCGCAAGCGGGCGAGGGGCGGATTTAAGCATATCACCAAGTTCCGCCCCTCGCCCACGAAGGTGGGAGAGGAAGAGTCCCAAGCCGAAAGGCTTGGGAGGGTGAGGGCGAAATGGCCCGTCCGTTCCGAAAGGTCCATCCAAGTGACCCATGCCCCCATCGGCATCACCAGCTTTGGCGCCTACATTCCCCGGCTGCGCCTGTCGCGCAAGGCGATGGCGGCGGCCCTTGACTGGCTGGACCCCAACCTGGCGGCACAGGGCAAGGGTGAACGCGCCGTCGCCAATTGGGACGAAGACAGCCTGACCATGGCGGTGGAAGCCGCCCGCGATCTGCTGGCCGCTCGTGCGCTGTCGCCCGACCGGCTGGTCTTTGCCTCCACCACTCTGCCCTTTCAGGACAGATCGAATGCCGGCCTGATCATTGACGCGTTGGGGCTGGCAGAGACCACGCGCCCTGCCGATGCGACCGGCAGTCTGCGGGCCGGGACCAGCGCGCTGCTGTCCGCCCTGGAACAGACGGGTACGACCTTGCTGACTGCCGCCGACCGACGGCTGGCGCGGCCGGGTTCGGTGCAGGATTTCACCTATGGCCATGGGGCCGCCGCCGTGACGGTGGGGTCCGGGCCGGGGGTGATTGCCGAATTCCTGGGCGGGCATAGCATCTTCCGCGATCTGGTGGACCATTACCGGGCCGAGGGGGAGAGCGCCGATTACGTTCTGGAGGAACGGTGGGCGCGCGATGAAGGCTATCTGAAAATTGTGCCCGCCGCCGTGAAAGGCGCACTATCCAAGGCGGGGATTGGCGCCGATCAGGTGGACCATTTCATCCTGCCCGGCACCATGGCCAAGATCCAGACGACCCTGGCGGCCAAGCTGGGACTGCGGCCCGACAGTGTGGTTGATCCGCTGGCCGCGACCGTGGGTGATACGGGGGCCGCGCATGCGCTTTTGATGTTGGCCGATCTCCTGGGCCGCACGCCGCCGGGGCGCGTCATCCTGCTGGTCGGATATGGGCAGGGGGCGGATGCCATCCTTCTGCGCACCACCAAGGCGCTGGCCGATTTCATCCCCGCCACGGGGGTTGCGGGTTGGCTGTCGCGGCGGAAGGCGGAGAACAGCTATCTGAAGCACATGTCCTTTTCCGGGATGGTCGATATCCATTTCGGCATGCGGGCCGAACATGACAAGCGAACGGCGCATACGGTGGCCTATCGCAAGCGCGACATGATCAATGGGTTGACGGGCGGGCGCTGCACGGCCTGTGGCTGTGTGCAGTTCCCGCGTACCCGCGCCTGTGTGAACCCCGCCTGTGCGGCCATCGACACGCAAGAACCGGCCCGGTTGGCCGATGAAGCGGCCTCGGTGAAGACCTTTACCGAGGATTGGCTGGGCTTCACCCCCTGCCCGCCCCTGGCCTATGGCAATGTCCAGTTCGCCAATGGTGCGAACGTGATGATGGAATTTACCGATATCCAGGCGGGGCAATTGTCGGTCGGCCTGCCCGTCCGTCTGGTCTTCCGCCTGAAGGATGATGACGAGAAGCGCGGCTTCCGCCGGTATTTCTGGAAAGCCACACCGCAGGGAGGGGCCTGATCATGGCCAAGGGTATCCGCGACAAGGTGGCGATCATCGGCATGGGCTGTTCGCGCTTCGGCGAACGCTGGGATGCCGGGCCCGACGATCTGATGCTGGAGGCGTTCCAGGAGTGCTTGCACGATGCCGGCATCGACAAATCCGATATCCAGGCCGGATGGATGGGCGTGTTCTTTGATGAACAGAGCGTGGGCAAATCGGCCCTGCCCTTGTCCATGGCGCTGCGCCTGCCCAACATCCCCGTGACGCGGGTGGAGAATTTGTGCGCCACGGGGACGGAGGCGCTGCGCGGGGCCGTCTATGCGGTGGCGGCAGGGGCCTGCGATATCGCCATCGCCATGGGCGTGGAAAAGCTGAAGGATACCGGCTTCGGTGGCCTGCCGGAGCGGACCAAGGGCACGTTTGAGGATCTCTGGCTGCCGCAGAATACGGCGCCCGGCGGCTTTGCCCAGTTGGGGGCCGCCTATGCGGCGCGCACGCGCACGGACATGGCCGACCTGAAACGCGCCATGGCCCATATCTCCGTCAAAAGCCACGCCAATGGCGCGCTGAACCCCAAGGCGCATCTGCGCAATCCCATCACCGAGCAACAGGTGCTGGATGCCCGCATGGTGGCCTATCCACTGGGCCTGTTTGACTGTGCCGGCGTGTCGGACGGGGCGGCCTGTGCCATCGTCACCACGCCGGAGATTGCCCGCTCGCTGGGCAAGACCAATCCGGTGACGGTGAAGGCGCTGCAGCTGGCGCCCAGCAACGGGGTGGAACTGGCGCACGGGTCCTGGGACGGGTCCTATACCCTGACCACTCGTATCGCGGCCCGGCGCGCCTATGAGGAGGCGGGGATCAAGGATCCCCGGGCAGAGTTGTCGCTGATCGAGGTGCATGATTGTTTCTCCGTCACCGAGCTGGTGGTGATGGAGGATCTGGGCCTGTCGCCGGAAGGCGGTGCCGTGCGCGACGTGATGGACGGGTTCTTTGACCGCGACGGCAAGATCCCCTGTCAGATCGATGGCGGCCTGAAATGTTTCGGCCACCCGATCGGGGCCACGGGCCTGCGCATGGTTTACGAGATTTACTTGCAGCTTCAGGGGCGCGCAGGCGAACGGCAACTACCCGACCCGCGCCTGGGCCTGACCCACAATCTGGGCGGCCTGCCCAACCGCAACATCACATCGGTCGCCATCATCGGGCGGCTGGGGGACTGAACCATGACCGAAGCCAGACAATGGGGTTTCAGCGACGAGCAGCTGGCCGCCCTGCCCACCGTCTATCGCCCGGACCTGCTGGACGGCCAGGTGGTGGTGCTGTCGGGTGGCGGCAGCGGCATGGGCCGGGCCATGGCTTATCTGTTCACGCGGCTGGGCGCCAAGGTGATGATCTGTGGCCGGCGGGAGGAGAAGCTGGCCGAGACGCGTGACGGCATCCGCCGGCATCTGGGCCGCGACATCGCGATCATGCCCATGACCATCCGAGACCCCGATCAGGTGGATGCGCTGATGGACCGGACCATCGCCGAATTCGGACGCATCGACCATGTGGTGAATAATGGCGGCGGGCAGTTCCCGCAGGCGGCCATCGACTTTTCCAAAAAGGGCTGGAACGCCGTCATCGACACCAACCTGAACGGCACCTGGCACATGATGCAGGCCGCGGCCCGCCGCTGGCGCGACAGGGAAGAGGCGGGGTCCATCGTCAATATCGTGGCCTATGTCGAACGCGGCATGCCGCAGGCGGCCCATACCTGTGCCGCACGCGCCGGCGTAATCTATCTGTCCAAGACGGTGGCCACCGAATGGGCGCCGCTGAATATCCGCGTGAACTGCGTGGCGCCGGGCACGGTGGCGACAGAAGGCTTCAACGTCTATCCGCCAGAAGCCACGGCGCGCTTTGCCGATACCAACCCGATGCGCCGCATGGGCAATGCCTGGGACGTGGCCGAGGGTGTCGTTTATCTGGTCGCCCCGTCGGGCAAGTTCATCACCGGCGAGATGCTGACCATCGATGGCGGCATGCAGATGTGGGGCACCGTCTGGCCCGGCGGCGTGCCGGAGCATTTCAACGTGGTGTGAGCGAGATATGGGGCGGATTTGACAGGGCGGCGGCAATGTCCGACTATCAGGCGTCGCCTCTTTCGGACATGACACCATGCGTTCCGCCCCGACAAAGCCAACCCTTCCGGCGGGTGTCTATCGCGCCCGGGACGTTCCGGCAAAGCTGCGGCCCGGCATTTCGCCGGACGCGCTGGTGTGTGTGCAGGTTGAAGAGGTCCTGACCGAAAACGGCTTCACGCCGGTCGAAGAACAGGAAATCCTGGCCGCCAGCGGTGAAGCACAGCGGGGCGAGAACCTTTCCCCCGGCTTCCAGGACGCGGATGCCGCCATCGCCTATCTCCGGCGTCAGCGGAGCAGCGCCGCCGGGTGAGTATGGAAATCCGCTTCCACCGAAAATTCATCAAACAGCTTGACCGATTGTAGCCGCACCAGCAGACAGCGGTGGAGAAGGCGATAAAGGCCTTTTGCGGCAATCCGCACGCTCCTGAACTGTATAATCATCCCCTGAAAGGTGTCCTTGCGGGACATCGGTCCATCAGCGCCGGTTTTGACCTGCACCTCGTGTTCATTGAGGCCGGGGGGTATGTCACCGTGACTTTCGTCCGCGTGGGCACGCACAGCCAGCTTTACGGTTCCTGACATCCCCAAAAGAAAACGGGGGACCGGTTCGCACCGGTCCCCCAAGGTCGCCTCTCGGGAGTTCACGCTTCGAGGGGGAAAACTTAGAACTTCGCCCCCACGGTCAGGCCGTAATAGCGGGGCGGGCCGTAGGTGGAGAAGGTCCAGAGCGAGCCGACCACGTTGGTGGCGGTGTTGTAGCGCTTGTCGGTCAGGTTACGGCCCACGGCCTGCACCGTGTAGCGGCCGTCGGCATCGTGCCAGGTGATGGCGGCGTTCAGCAGGGTCTTCTTGACCAGCTTGCTGTCAAATTCCGGGCTGACATCGGAATAGACATAGCCGTTTTCATCCTCGAACTGGATGGCGCCGTTGAACAGGATTTCGCCCTTGTCGGCCAGATCCATCGTGTAAGTAGCGTCCAGCGTCCATTGCCATTTCGGCGCACGGTTCAGGGGGCGGTTGGAGAAGTCGATATCGATGTCGCCGTCGAAATCGGTATCGGCTTCGAACTTGTCATATTTGGCGTCGAGATAGCCCAGGACACCGCGGATTTCCAAACCTTCGGTCGGCAGGATGCTGCCTTCCAGCTCCAGCCCCTTCACGGTTGCTTCACCGGCGTTGAAGAAGCGGGTTTCCTGCACCTGCTGACCAAAGGAATTGGTCAGGGTGGCGACCAGGCCGCGCTGCATGTCCTTATAATTCACGTAGAACGCCGTGGCGTTCAGGCGGGCGCGATTGTCCAGGAAGTCGGTCTTGATACCGGCTTCATAGCTGTCGGCCAGTTCCGGGTTGGTCGGGCGGGCGGCCAGGGCCGGGATGGCCACGCCGGTGGTGCCCGTCTGGTCATTATAGGCGCCCGAGCGGAAGCCGCGCGAATAGGTGGCATAGGCCATCAGATCGTCGGTGACCTTGTAGGACGCGCTGGCCCGCCAGGTGGGTTCCGACCAGGTCTCGCTGTCGCGGACCACGCCGATCGGATACTTGTTGAAATCACCGGCATTCAGAAGCTTGCCCAGCTTGTTCCAGGTGAAATTCGGGTCGAAGGTGCCGGACAGGGCCTGCACGAACACCTGATTGCGCCCGGCCCAGGCCTTCTTCTCCTTGGTCCAGCGGGCCCCACCGATCAGGGTCAGCTTGTCATTGACCGCCCAGGTCACGTCGCCATAGGCGGCATAGGCCTTCTGGCGTTCCTGATTGCACAGGACCTGCGGGTTGTTGTTGAAGGTGCCGAAGGGCAATGTGGTCCCGAACAGATCCAGGAAGCCCAGGATCTGCGCCACGCAGAAATTCACATCATTCTTTTGATAGAAGCCGCCGGCCACCATCTGCACCGGGCCGTCCCAGTTGGACGCCATGCGGAATTCCTGCTGGAAGGTCTTGCGCAGGTCGGTGCGGTTGGCATCGAACAGGGAGATGGGGCCGACCTCACCCGTATAGGTGCTGGGCAGCTGCGAGTACTGCTTGCGCCAGCCGGTGACGGAGGTCAGCGTGACCTTGTCGGCGTCCCAGTTGATGGTGCTGTAATAGCCGTCGACATCGACCTGATGCCCGTCCGACATGTTCAGCAGGCTGTCATCGCGGTTGGTGATGCCGGCATGGTCCAACGGGTCCCCGGCATCCTGGCTGAAACCCAAATTATAAAAGGCCCAACGTCTGTCCGAGGGCGTGGTGTTGACCACGGGCACGCTGTCGGAATTGTCGCGCACCCGCTCCACCTGGAACAGCGCCTCGACATTTTCCGTGGGCTTCCACAAAAGCTTGGCGCGGCCATTGAAAATATCCTCGCCACCCAGCTTTGACCCATCGCCGCAGCCGCGCGCATTGCTGCCGGGCACAGGGCCATAGCAGGCGCCGTTTTTGTAATAGCCGTCGGATTTGTTATAGGCGGCGACCAGACGCACGCCCAGCTTGTCCTCCACCAGCGGCAGGTTCACCGATGCCTTGGCGGCACGGGTGCCGAAGCTGCCGGCGGTGAACTGTACTTCGCCGGCCTGATCGGTCAGGGATGGCTTCTTCGTGTATACGGTGACGACACCGCCGGTGGTGTTCTTGCCGAACAGCGTGCCTTGGGGCCCGCGCAGCACTTCCACCCGCTCTACGTCGAACGTGTCCAGAAGCTGGCTCTGTACGCTGGGCATCACGAAATCGTCCAGCATCACGCCCACGGGCGCCTCTGAATAGACGATGATGTCCACCTGCCCGACACCGCGCATGGCGAAAGACGCGGCGTTGAAGCCGGTGACGCGCGCGGCGGAGAAGTTGGGCACATAGGCCGCGATATCGCCCAGATCCTTGGGCGGGGCCGCATCGAACATGGCCGGCGTAAAGGCCGACACGGCCACCGGCGTGTCCTGCAGGTTGCTCTGCCGGCGGTTGGCCGTCACCACGATCTCCTCCAGACCGATGGCCTGCGCCGGGGCGGCCTGTGCCACCTCCGTGCTGGAAGCGGGGGCCTGCTGCGCCGTGGCGGCGGGCATGGTTGCAAGCATAGTGAACGCGCTGGCGCACACGCCCAGCCCTGCCACACGGTATCTCCGTGACATCGACTTATCCTCCCTGATCACCGCGCTTCGGCGGCTCTTTTCCTGTTATCCGCATTCACGGCGGATCATTCTGGGAATTCCGGCGGCGTCGCCGGATACAAGGCCCCGCCAAACACGTCCGGGGCCGGCATTTTCTGGATACGGTTTCGACTGTATAATATTTTTTTACGACGCGCAATGTATACGAAGCAAGAAATTGTGCGACAGTGCAGGAAGTTTGGCATTCCGCCGACGGCCACGCCGGGGGCCCTGGAAATCCGCCTGTTTTGTCCGCACCTTCCCGTCGCCCCGCGTTGGGATGCGGCGGTCTGAACGTCAACAAAGTATGCACAGAATGGCTCATCCGTATTCAAGAACCGCTGCGACGGCTTGACTTGTCGTCGTCCATGACCGATACATGACAGGGATGGCGCCCTGTACGGGTTGCGATGGCGGCGGCATCGGCAGAGGTGGAATGGCCAAGCGCGGATGCCGCGCGGCGGAGGATGGATGAACAAGCCCACACACGTAACGCATGCCGAACATGTGCGTGTGTCCCTGGAACAGGACATTTTTATGGGACGCCTGCGTCCCGGCTCACGCCTGGACGAGGAAGCCATCGCCACCCGGTTCGGCGTTTCCCGCACGCCCGTGCGCGAAGCGGTGCTACAATTGGTGGAATCCGGGCTGGTGGAAAAGCGGCCGCGCCAGGGGGCCGTGGTGGCCAGCATGGATATCCGCCGCATGATCCATATGTTTGAGGTCATGTCGGAACTGGAGGGCCTGTGCGCCAAGCTGTCGGCCCGCCGCATGTCGCCGGAAGAGAAGGCCAAACTGGCTGAGGTGCATAAGCAGTCCGAAGACCATTATAATGCAGGCCGCCAGGACGAATATTACGCAGCCAGTCGCAAGTTCCATCAGCTGCTGGTCTGGGGCAGCCATAATGACGTGCTGGTGGAAATGACCGACAAGCTGGCGCTGCAGCTTGTTCCCTATCGCCGCTATCAGCTGAACTATCCGGGCCGGGCAGAGGAAAACCTGCGCGACCATGCCGCCATCATGGAGGCGGTGCAGCAGGGCGATCCCGAAATCGCCTATCGCCGTCTGCGTCAGCATACGACGATCCAGGGCGACATCTTCGCCGAATATATCTCCCTGACCGGGCAGCGCGCCGCGGAATAAGGCCCGCGCGCATTCCCTATACCGCTGGCCCCTGATCCCGCCGCCCCCCGTGGTCGGGAACGGGACAGCTGCGCCTTCTTGCAAAGGACCGTTGCCATGGGCCAGACCGACTACGATATCGTCATCGCCGGGGCCGGACAGGCGGCGGCGCAATGCGCGCAGTCACTGCGGCAGGGTGGCTTTACCGGGTCCATCGCCCTGATCGGCGATGAGGACGCCGCCCCCTATGAGCGCCCGCCTTTGTCCAAAGAATATCTGGCCGGCAAGCGCGACGCGGCACGTCTGGCCCTGCGCAAGCCGGAATATTGGCAAGAAAAACAGGTCAGTCTGCTGACCGGCCGGCGCGTAACGGCGGTGGACCGGGCGGCACAATCCCTCAGCCTGGAGGATGGCGCACGCATCGGATATGGCAAGCTGGTCTGGGCCACGGGCGGACGGCCCCGGCGCCTGTCCTGTGCGGGGGCCGATCTGGCCGGCGTGCATGCCATCCGCACCATCGCCGATATCGACGCGCTGAAGGCCGATCTTGTGCCGGGCGCGCGCGTGGTGATCGTGGGTGGTGGCTATATCGGCCTGGAAACGGCGGCGGTGCTGCGCGCGCTCGGCCATGAGGTGACAGTGCTGGAGGCGCAGGAACGGCTGCTGGCCCGCGTCACCTCTCCACCCGTCTCCGCCTTCTATGCCGGGCTGCATCGCCGGCACGGGGTGGATATCCGCCTGTCGGCCCAGGTATCGACCCTGCGGGGTGAGGGCCGGGTGACGGCGGTGGAACTGTCGGATGGCAGCCTGATCCCGGCCGATATCGTGATTGTCGGCATCGGCATCATCCCCAATGTCGAACCGCTGGCCCTGGCCGGCCTGCCCTGCCCCAACGGGGTGGTGGTGGATGCGCTGTGCCGGACGCAGGACCTGTCGATCCTTTCCATTGGTGACTGCGCCCTGCATCCCAATGCGTTCGCGGGCCGGGCCATCCGGCTGGAATCGGTGCAGAACGCGGTCGATCAGGGCAAAGTGGCGGCGGATACGCTGCTGGGTCTGGAAAAGCCCTATGCCGCCCTGCCCTGGTTCTGGTCCGACCAGTATGACGTAAAGATGCAGGCCGTGGGTCTGGCCATGGATTATGATCAGGTGCTGGTGCGCGGCGATGCCGCCGCCTCCGGCTTTTCCGTCCTGTATCTACGCGGCGGGCGGCTGATCGCCATCGACTGCCTGAACAATGCCCGCGACTTCATCCAGGCCAAGGCCCTGATCACCGGCGGCAGGCCCATCGACGCGGCCCGCGCCGCCGACCCGGCGGTGGAACTGAAGGCCGTGATTGACGCTGAACAGGCGGCTTAGTAGAGCGGAGCAGTCCCC